>CAYWKX010000051.1:0-8112 GCA_964459185.1 uncultured Muribaculaceae bacterium
ATTATTTAATTATTATTGGTCTTTTAATTACTTTTATTGCCCAAATATATGTAACTACGACTTATAAAAAATATAAAAGGATTAACAATAAGAAAAATTTATCCGGGTTTGAGGTTGCTAAGAATATCTTAGAGAGAAACAATCTTAAAGATATTATCATTATTGAAACAAAAGGAGAACTAACGGATCATTATGATCCCACGAGAAAAGTAGTTAGGCTATCAAGTGATATCTATAATGGAACCACTATCGCTGCTGCTTCAGTCGCGGCGCACGAATGTGGTCACGTCCTTCAGGATAGAGATGGTTATACCTTTATGAGAATAAGATCGGCGATTGTCCCTTTTGTTAACCTTTGTTCTAAACTGGGTTACTTAGCAGTTATTATTGGTCTCATCTTTTATTATAAACTAGCTATTATAGGAATAGTTCTATTACTAGCAATGCTACTCTTTCTATTGATAACTTTACCAGTAGAATTTAATGCTTCAAAAAGAGCAATAAAAGAATTAAATAGTTTAAATATTTTGGGAAAGGATGAACAAGAAAATAGTAACGCAATGTTAAAAGCTGCAGCCTTTACTTATGTTGCATCATTAATAACAACATTATTACAAATCTTGAGATTGTTTTTAATGGCCAGGGATAGAAGATAACAATTTGCTTATTTTCTTTTTTTTTGCTATAATTATCGCAGGTGAAGAAATATGAAGATCAGTGATATATCATTAACGATATCCGCCATTAGAAAAAGCCAGTTTCCTAATGAAGGAAAATCAGAATTCTTATTGGTAGGAAGAAGCAATGTTGGAAAAAGTAGTTTTATAAACACTTTAATTAATAGAAAAAACTTTGCTAGAACATCATCAAGACCCGGGAAAACACAAACCTTAAACTTTTACAAGATAAATGATGCCTTTTTCTTAGTAGATGCCCCCGGTTATGGATTTGCCAAAGTAAGTAAGAAATTAAAAAATAAATTTGGTTTAGTTATGGAAGATTATCTAGAAGCAAGAGAAAATTTAAAAATGGTCTTTTTGCTAATTGATTTTAGACACAAACCAACCAAAGACGATATTTTAATGTGTAATTATTTAAAACACTACAACATACCAATTACTATCATATCTACCAAAACAGATAAGGTATCGAAAAATAGTCATGAGAAAAATAAAAAAATAATTCTTAAAGCATTAAATATCGAAGAGGAAAATATAATTCTATTTTCTACTATTACAAAGGCTGGAAAACAAGAAACATTTAATAAGATCGAAGAATATTTGTAAAAGTATTCTTTTTTTCATGACCTATTTAATTTCTTTACATAAAATAAATTAGGTGAATGAAATGATTTTTAAGGTTTTAGATAATGACTATTATTTAATTAAAATGCCTAAAACTGATATAAAAAACATTTATAATAAAAACAAGATAACAGAATTGATAAAAAAAATAGTTAAAGACATTCTTCAAAAATATAAATTAAAAGGACTAATATATCTTGATATATATATCAATGGTTTATATGGAATAATAGTTAGTGTGACTAACAAAGACATTGTTTTTTTTGATAATGAAGTAGAGGTTAAAATGACTTTCCATATTAATACTACTTTTTTATATTTAATTGATTATTTTGATTTAATGAAACTTAATATTAAAAACCAGAAGATTTATTATTATAAAGATAATTTTTATTTAGAAATTGTAAATAAGATAAGTAATAATAAATACTTAAAATTATTAGAATATAGTGACATTGTTTATGAAGATATACTAGAAATTTTAAATAAAGGATTAAAAATAGGTATTTAATTATCTTTTTTTTATTTTTTTTGATATAATTAGTAAGCAGGTGATATTATATGAAAATACCCACAGTTGCCTTAGTAGGTAGGCCCAATGTTGGAAAAAGTACTATTTTTAATCGTTTAGTAGGCAAAAAAATATCTATAATTGAAGATACTCCTGGAGTTACTAGAGATAGAATATATGGAGATGTTAACTTCAAAAACTATAAATTCCACCTAATAGATACCGGAGGGATTAGTGTTTCTGACGATCTATTTAATAACGAAATAATAATTCAAACTAGTATTGCAATTGATGAATCAGATATGGTTGTTTTCGTTGTTGATGGTAAAGAGGAATTAAATCAAAATGATTTTATTATTCGTGATATGCTAAAAAAAGCTAATAAAGATGTTATCGTCGCAGTTAATAAAATAGATAATCCAAATAGGGAAGATAATATTTATAATTTTTATGAGTTAGGATTTGAAAAGGTTATTGGAATAAGTGGAGAACATAATCTAGGAATAGGGGAATTACAAGAGACTATTACTAGTAATTTTAAAGAGATGCCTAGTATTGAATATGAGAAGGATAAAATTAAATTCTGTATAATAGGTAGACCTAATGTTGGAAAAAGTAGTTTAGTTAATGCTCTTTTAAATGAGGAAAAATTAATTGTAAGTAGTATCGCTGGTACCACTAGGGATTCTGTTGATACGCCTTTCAAATATGAAGAAAAGGATTATGTCGTTATTGATACAGCTGGAATCAGAAAAAGTGGTAAGATTTACGAAAATATTGAAAAATATTCTGTTCTAAGGGCAATGAAATCCATTGAAAGAAGCGATGTCTGTGTTGTAGTTATCAACGCTGAAGAAGGTATTGTTGAACACGATAAACATATTGCGGGTTATGCCCTAGAAGCAGGTAAATCGATGGTACTAGTAGTTAATAAATGGGATACGGTTGTTGATGAAAACATTGCCTCTTATATTAAAAAGGTAAGAAGCGAATTCCAATTCTTATCATATATTCCAATTGTTTTCTTATCCGCTAAAACTAAAAAGAGAATTAGCACTTTAATGCCTAAGATAAAGACAGCTTACGAAAATTCAACCAAAGAGATTAAAACAAGTCTAATAAATAATGTCATTAGAGATGCTGTTTTATTAAAAGCCCCTCCTTCATATAAGGGCAAAAGGCTAAAAATTTATTTTGTTAATCAGTCTGGCACAAGACCTCCGAGATTTGATTTTTCAGTTAATAGTAAAGATTTAGTACATTTTTCTTATGAAAGATATTTAGAAAATCAAATTAGAAATAATTTTGATTTTGAGGGAACACCAATTATCTTGAATTTTAAGAATAGGGTAAGGGAATAAAAAAATTAGATATTTTAAAATTATGTCTTTTTTTTATCCCACTTTTTGCTATTCATCATATATTATTTTAGGAGGTAATTATGGCTTTTTCAGATAATTTTTTTAAAAAAATTGAAAAGAAAACGAATGTTAATAAAGAATCAATTTTATCATTAGCTTCAAAATTACAAAGTGGTAATATGAAAGATGAGAAAATTCTTCGTGAGGTAATTGGAGATCTCTCAAAAATGACAGGTAAAGAGGTAAGTAAGGAAAAAGAGCAAAAAATAATTGATGCTGTTTTAAATAATAAGGTACCTAATAATTTAGATAAATATATTGATAATGAATGATATCGTAATTGGGGTAGTAACCCGTCATGAAGAAATAAATAATACTGGCCTTCTAGCAATTACCGAAAATAATTTTAAATATTTAAAGGATAAATGTCATTATCTAGGAATTATTGCTTATGATAATAACATTGACTATTGCATATTAGATTTATGCGATGCTATTATCATCCCTGGAGGTAGTGATATATTTCAATATCATTACGATATAATTAATTATTGTTATAAGAATGGGAAACCCTTATTAGGAATTTGTTTAGGTCACCAAGCTATAGGTCTATTCTTTAATGACCAAAAAGAGAAGGATTTAATCAAGGTAAATAATCATTATGGGCTTGATAAAAAACATTTTATTAAAATAAAACAAGATAGTATTTTATACCCCTTGTTTAAGGATACTTTAGAAGTTAATTCTAGACACTTATATAAATTAGAAAAGGTTTCTTATCCATTAAAAATAAGCTCATTATCCGAAGATAATGTTGTCGAGGGCATAGAATACATTAGTAACTCTCAATTTATTCTAGGAACTCAATTCCATCCAGAAGATTTGAATAACATGGGAAAACTATATAATTTATTTATAAAAGAGGCAATAAAAACAAAAAAATTACTTTCTGGTTAAAAAACCTTTACAAAAAAAATATTATGTTATAAGATAAAGATAGATAGAGAGATGATAAGATGATACAATTAAAAAAAGGAAAAAGTAGTTGTTGAAATGAATAAATAGATATAAAAAACATAGCATCTGTTAATGTTTTTTATATTCTTTTTTATTTAAAGGAGGAAGTAGTTGTCAATGAATGAAATGGATGTTGTCTTAACAAAGGAAGAGATTATGGAGTTTATTGTTGAAAGTAGTAAAAGGGAAGTTACTATTGAAACTTTAGCAGAGAAGTTAGGCTTATCCCCTTTGGAAGTATTAGGGTATATTAGTATTATTAATAAAGACGAAAAAAAATTGGCTGTTTCCAAAAAAGACCACGGAATCACAGTCTTTAACAACGGAGATCGTCTTTATACCGTTGATACTAAATATGTTCTTCCCACTAATGAAAAAAGGCAAAAAAAGATATTACTAATATCCGATACAAGGTTTGGAAGTAAATTTTGTCAAAAGAAATTTTTAAATGACGTTTATCTAAAAGCATATGATGAGGGATATGATACTGTTTTCCATGCCGGGAATATAACCGAAGGTTTATATAATATGGATAATGAAGTTGAATATTACGATGATCTTTACGCCCAGGATACTATGGAGCAAGTTGAAGATGTTGCAGAAAACTATCCATATATTGAGGGGATGAAGACCTATTTCATAATGGGTCCTAAAGATAAGAAACATTTGACCAAGAGAAAAATAAATATAGGAAAAAGAATTTCTTTGGTAAGGGATGATATGATTTTCCTAGGAGCAAATAGGGCAGAAATATTTGTTGATAACGTAGCTATTATTATTCAGAATCTTAAACTTGAAAAAACTTATACTATTTCTTATAGACCAGAACAATCAATAAAAGCTATAAGAAGTGAGGATAAACCGGATATATTAATTTATGGCGGTTTATGCCAACTTGATTCCTTTTATTCAAGGAATATCTTGGAATTTTCTGTACCAAGCTTAGTATCAACTACTACAGAAATGAGTTCAAAAAGAAGGGATAATGTTATTGGAGCACAATTTTTAACAATTACTACTAAACCCTCTGGAAAATTATTAGATGTTGATTGTTATGATAGAGTTTTATATGAATCTAGTGATGATGATTATAAAAAGGTCAAAACTTTAAAGCTTAGTAAGGGGGGAAGATAATGAAAAAGGAAACTAATCTAGTAAATTACCAAGAAGACATTACTAAATTATATAATTCTATAAAGACTGGCATGACATTAACTGAGGTTAAAGAGAAACTTGCGTGTAATGATGTAGAATTAGAAGGTATTTTTGCTTTATTAAAGATGAATGATAAAGAGCTATTTTTTGAAAAACGCGATGAAGATATTATTGTTATTAAGAATACAAGAAGAAAAATGTCTTCACTTAATATAAAGAACAGGGTTGGGAATACTTATTTAACAAAACTAATTGTTGTCTCTGATATGCATCTTGGTAATAATGGACAGCAACTACACCTACTAAACAAGGCCTATAAGATGGGTAAAGATTTAGGGGTCGATGCTTTTGTTTGCGTTGGAGATTGTGTTGATGGTGATTACTCTGCGATTAGAAAAGAGCAAGATAGGCAAATATTCTTACATGGATTTGATGAACAATGCGGTTATTTTATTGATATGTATCCAAAAGTTGAAGGAATACCTACTTATTATATTTTAGGTAGTCACGATGAAACCCATTATAAAAATAATAAAGCTACGATTGACTATTGGACAAGCAGGGAAAGAAATGATATGGTTTTTTTAGGGCAAGATGTTGGATATCTTGAAATTAACAATCTAAAGATAACTTTAGACCATCCTGGAGATGGATCAGCTCGTTCTTTATCATATAAACCTCAACAGAGAATAGAATTACTTGAAACAGGCTTCAAGCCTTCTATTCTGTTAATTGGCCATTATCACAAACAATATTATTTTGTTTATCGTAATGTGCGAGGATTAGAAATTCCTTGTTTATGTGCCAAGACGCAATTCCAACAAAAGAAAGGCTTAACAAATTATATTGGATATTATTTACTAAATATTTTATCTGATGAATTAGGGCATGTTCAACAATTTTCTGCTAAACCAATATTGTATGGTAAAGAAGATCTGTGGGAAGAAGCAGGGAAGGATGCCCGTAAAGTTAAGAGATTATCTTTATAAACAACTTTTGTTGTTTTTTTACTAAAAAACTCTATTTCTAGAGTTATAAGACAATGGCTATCATATTAGAAGAGCCTTTATTAATTATTTTAGTTAGTGTTTGACATAGTTTATATCTAACGTTTTCTGGCATCATTGATAGTTTTGCTTGAATTCCTTCTTGGACGATAACATCTAAACTACGACCAAATATTTCGCTTTTCCAGATATTATTAGTTTCTCGATCCTTAGTTAAATAATTAATTAATTCCTTACTCTGTAATTCCGATCCGATAATAGGTTCAAAAGTAGATTCAACATCAACCTTAATCATATGTATTGATGGAGCCTTAGCTCTTAATTTAATACCGTATCTTGAACCTTGTTTTATTATTTCTGGTTTTTCTAATTTCATATCAGATAAAGTAGGAGAAGCAATACCATACCCCGTTTGTTTAACCATTCTTAGAGCTGTCTTAATTTGATCATACTCTTGCTTTGTTTCATAGAACTCTTGAAATAAAGATAGCAGATTGGCTTTGGAAGTTATATTTGACCCAATAATTTCATTTAATACTTTATTATATAAGCCGTTTGGAGCTTCTAAATTAATCGTTACTTCCCCAGTTGCACTGTCAACTTCAGCTAGATATGCTTTTGATATATAGTCAACATTATTAAAATGACTGGTAATATTATCAATATCCTTTAATTTGTTTACTTCAATAACGCTTTCTCTAATTTTATCAATGTATTCTTTCTTTAAATAGTGGTTATGACTTAGAATAGCAATCCATTCTGGCATGTTGACCTTTACTTGCTCAATTGGGAATTCATATAAAGCTTCCTTTAAGATATTATACATATCTCTTTCTTGCATGTTTTCGACATTAACTGGAATAACCGGAACATTATATTTGTCTTTTAAGTTTTCAGCCAATTTTTCTGTTTCTGGCAACATTGGATGAATAGAATTTAATATTATAATATATGGTTTTCCAATGTTCTTTAATTCATTTACTACCGTTTCTTCTGCTTCAATATACTCACTTCTAGATATTTCCCCAAATGAACCATCTGTTGTTACCACTATCCCAATCGTAGAATGGTCTTTAATTACTTTTTCTGTACCTATTTCTGCTGCTTCAACAAAAGGAATTGGGTCAGAATACCAAGGGGTCATTACATATCTAGGACCATTTTCGTCCTCATATCCTTTGGCCGCTTTAATAACATATCCTACACAATCAATCATTCTAATATTTGCAGAAAAATCCTCAATTTGTATTTTTGCTGCCGTTGCTGGTATAAATTTTGGTTCTGTGGTCATAATCGTTTTCCCCGCAGCAGCTTGTGGTAATTCATCTAAAGTTCTTTTTCTTTCTAATTCATCAGCTATATTTGGTATGACCAAAGCTTCCATAAACTTCTTAATAAAGGTTGATTTTCCTGTCCTAACAGCCCCAACGACACCTAAATAAATATCACCATTAGTTCTCTGTCCAATACTTTTTATAACTTCAATTTTTTCCATATTATACCTCTTTTCTTTTTATTCATTAAATCTTATGATAAAAAAAAGAGAATATGCAAAGAAATTAAAAAGTATTTTAAGGAACTCTTTTTGTGTAAAATTGTGTTTTTTCCTTAAAATACTTGATTTTATTTAATATTTATGTTATCTTAAATATGTAAGCATAGTATGTGCTTAATAAGAAAATGGAGGTAAGAAAAATGACAAAAGCAGAATTAGTAGAATTCGTAGCTGAAAAAGCTGATTTAACAAAAGCAGATGC
>CAYWKX010000052.1:0-8099 GCA_964459185.1 uncultured Muribaculaceae bacterium
TTTGTCCCATGATAACTGTTAAACTTTGTGGTGCGTACGACGGTGGAAATAACGTTTTTGTAAAAACATAGTCGTTATCAAGTGGCGATTCTATGATATTTTTCTTAGTAGTATACTGATTGATAACTTTTTCAGCTTCAAACTCAGAAACATGAGCAATCCATGCAGTCAATGGGCGATATAGAAGAACACCGCATTGCCAGCGAAGCACAAATAGATTATCTGGATAGATGAATGGCATCATAATCAGTGCTCCCCGTTAAGAAAAAAGGCTCCGCAGATACCACTTTTCGATTTTCTGAAAATGACATTCTGGGTCGCAAAAGATATCGTATGGCATGTGAGATGTCAATTAAATTACAACCTGTTTTCGCAGTATCTGGATGAACCCACGCAACGTGACCATCTTTGTATTCGACTAATACACTATCAATATATCCTTCCTTTGTGACTTGCTCCACTGTATGGTCTGCTTCTTTCAGGGACATATGCATCCTTCTCATACTCATCTGGTGTCGTTTACTCTCGTGGCTGCATATATTTACGACCATGTCAGAAGTCGACAAAAGTTTTTCCGATTTATCCGCGAGTGAAAGGAGAAAGGAATAGTTCAGCGGTTGTCTAAGAACCTTTTGTCTATCGTCGAGGAAAAACTGCAGAGCATCTACTGATGAATGGTAAGGAATAAACTCGTGCAAATTAAGATATCGAACACCTAATTCCTCTAGGAAAGGCATGATTGACAGTAAGATAGTCTCATCACTTGGAATAGCGGGCACCTCAACCGCAACAACTTGGGCTAAGGAGCATGCAGACTCAAGATTGGCGAGGACTTGGTCGTTCTGGTATCGAGTCGCGGAAAGGTTGAACCGAACTTCATCCAGGCCTGCATGCACGAGAGTCTGGATCCGTTGTTTAGTAGCCAATAATCCATTGGTATAAAGCCATATGTAAATATTGGGATAAGAAGAACGAATAGAGCTTATCCATTCCAATAAACAATCAAATTCAATCAACGCCTCTCCCCCTGAGAAGGATATTCCTTCAAAACCGTGATCTTTGATTCCCTCAAGAACATCTTCCAAGTTATTTCCTACTGCGGATCGGGGGCATGGCATGTTTTTGGGTGCAGGACAATCTGTGCATGCGGCATTGCAAGCATTTGAAAGAAAAATGCAGAGCCACTTTCCCAAACGGCATGCTCGACAACCCGGTGAATATTTTTCAACATTGCATATATATTCACTATCAGGAGAAAATAGGCAAAGAGACGTTCCGTTCAAGGCACTATCCTTCAAAAATCCAGTCATTCGGGTCGTATGGTGCCATCTCGTCAATCGTAGGATCCTCTGTCAATCCCAGCGTTTCTAGAAGTCTTCTGAAAAGAATCATACGAGTGATTTGGCAAAGTGAGTCTCTTGAGGTCGAGCAGCCAGGATAGGTGTGGTTTACATGACAACCGCCACAGCAATGCCATTTTGCAAAACAGTCCCTGCATCTCAATTTGTTTTGAACAACCAGAGCACGCATCGCGGCAACTCGATCCGAATCATATTTAAAGTCCATTTTCATATTGATGTGACCATAATCCAACGCAAGACCTTTTTCCCGCCATTCCGTTGGGTTGAGATAACAGGCAGATACCGCTCCGTCAGGCGATAAGATGAACCCATCTCTTCCAACCGGGCAAAAGCTTTCGGACTTTCTATCCAATTGGGCTGTCGCATGAACCAACAGTACATCATAATCCTGAGCGACTTCTTGTGATGCGAAGAAACCGCTTACGAACTCAGTCGCCTCCGGAGGTTTTAGCTTTTCTCCGTCGCAACGTGAATTGGGTGACAATGGCTCGAAAGAAATTTCGTCCGGAGAAAATTGAGTCACAAAATGCTTGGCGATTTCAGGCATTCGAGCTGCACTGTTTTGTGTAATACATGCTCGAAGAGAGAGCTCAGACTGACCCTCACTGATTATACGAGCAGTTTGATCGACTTGTTTATATGTTCCCTTGCCTGGCCTGTATGGTCGATATGAATTGTGTATATCCTCTGGACCATCAATCGAAAGAATAACTTTGTCAAAAAGATCTGCCAACATTTGGGCCGAAGAGATCGGGTAGACGCCATTCGTTATGATTCTCAAACGCGAAGAGATACCTAAATCGTTTGCAATTCGCTTTGTCTTTAACGCAACCGAATGAACAAGATCGGGTTGCATCATTGGTTCACCGCCGAAAAACTCGACGTCCAGTGATGTTCTCTTTTCGTTAATGCACAATTTGGCGAACCACTCAATGGATGCCAACGCCAACTCCAGGTCCATATTGATTGTATGTGCCGACTGTGTCTCAAACGCGCAGTATCTACATTGAAGGTTACATCCTCGAGTCGGAATGATACCAAGAAACGGCGGACTCAGAGGAGCATCTGCAGATCGTATAATTGGCGAAAAATGATTTTCACTATGCTGCGAAGCTTCTTTTATCTCTGCAACAGCATCAGCTAAGAGATGAGATTCGTTTCTGGTGACTGTCTTGTCTAAATAAACCAATGTTCCGGAAAGAACAGAATAGAGCAGCGTGCCATAATGAAAGGGAATGACGGAAATACTGTCGTTTCTATAAATCATAGTAAATTAGAAGTTTGGGTGAATGGGAATGCTATAGCCATCCAGTAACTTCGAATCCCACTCTCAGCATTATCGGCATGGTATGATTGCTGCCGATTTGCGAGGGTTCGTTGGCTCCCCAAGCAGAGTAATAGTATTCAAAAGAAGGTGCGACATAAAGACCAATATGATCACTGCGGATAGGGTAAAAACGAAGTTGAGCACCTAGTCCAGGGAAGATAGTTACTTCGTACGATTCTCCAGTATTATCGAATTTTCTCATATCTATTCCGAACGTGAAAAAGGCTACGGGGATAAGCCAGTCAGTTACGTTTCCTCCTAATAAATAGTCAAAATGTATTCGCCAGGTATCCATTGCAATTTCATTCCCATAAAGCTCGTTTTTCAACCAGTTGTGCCCCATACGCATTCCCCATGCGTTCCAAAATCGGGATCGGTTTCTGTCAAAACCAGAAGTAAACAAAATTGCGCTTTCGATTGCTGCGATACCGGTACTTTTACTTCCGGAATACCCTTCTCCAGGTGAGACCGGATAACCTGCCGCTACATCCATACATGGATGAATTGCACAACCAGAAAATAAAAAAACCAGAAATAGAAAGACGGAAACTTTTACCACAACTAGCTCCTTTAGAATGAATAAACGCACATAAAATACATCGAAAAAACACATGGTTAGTTGGGATAGTAATATGTGTATGTGTATGTGTGTGAAACGCCGCCGCCGCCGCTATCTTCTGTATCGCATGTACAAACAGTATCGCATGTGCATACGGTATTGCATGTGCAATGGCCACCTGTCCATTTAGAGTCATACTCATGTCCTTCAGAACCGTCATCCGTATCACATGTACAGACCACGTGGCAGACGCATTTGCCGTTATCAACCCGAATCTCATATTCGCCATCCGTGCAACTAGAAGAAGAAAGAAGTCCACCAGCTATCCCAGCAACGGAAGCTAGCTGTACCCCCTTTTTAAGCATGTCTCTTCGAGAAAGTTTAGGTGCACCAATTTTTACCATTTTGATAAGTTGTGGTGAATCGACGGAACTAGATTCAGGTGCTCTATCCTTGTCAGAGATGTCTTTCGTTGATTTTTCCTCTTTTTTCATGTCCCCTTCTCGTTTCTTTACCTATTTCGTTTGAAATCGGAAAGGTGAATCTTTACACTCCGTTCCGCTCATAAAAGGAATATGAGTAAAATAGCTCCATTTTGATGAGTATATGTCATTTCCCTTCCGGTGAGCTCTTCGAACACTCCAGAAAAAACGAGTATTTATTGGAAGAGCACGTTCAGGGGGAATTGTGTAGGAATTTCCGTAAATTTCTGAGACAAATAGGAAAGGCTCGCTTTCAACCGAAAAAGTAGTTGTTTGCGTCGTTCTCGAAATACTACCAGTGGTGTACAAAGTCGATTTTCCTGAACTGTGAGAATCCTCGATTTTCCAAATCGCCAATTCGAAGAAATCGCCTTCCTCGACCACTCCTTCCTCGGGCGCCCAACTAAGCGTTGGTGTAGTTGATTGGTTTGCAAAACTACAACCTACCTGAGCAGGTTGCGTGGGGCGTACGAGAAAATAGATAGGACTGCATCCTTGTAAAATTGCCAAAAAGATAAAAAATGAAAAATGAAGCAAAATTGTTTTCATACTCAGCTCCTAGAGTAGATTATTCACGAATTGAAATGTTTTCTACATCTGACCCATTCGAATTCTCTGAATTCTCTGAATTCTGTGAGGCATCATCATGTTCGGATGTAATCTCTTCTTCTTCAACAGATTGTTTTTCCATCGACGTGTTAATTACCTCGATAGCGCTTTCGCTTTGCACTCCTTTTCCTTCGATATAGTTCAACCTTTTTGAATTAAACAAAGCGTCGGTATCATCCGCAAAGAGCTCTGATAACAATTCCCTGGCTTTCTTTGGCGTTTCTTGCCTCGCTCCTCTACCACAACGAGCAGCATCTTCAGGAGAATGAAAGTCTTTCTTACAAAAGGAATTGAACCAATGTTCTTGAAGCTCATTTTTAAATTGAGATTCAAGCTTTTTTAACTGACTTCTAAACCAATCTTCTCGGGATAATAGAGTTGATATTCGAGGTCGGATGCCTGCTTCATTGAATGTAACGTCGTGCTCGTCTGAAACTTGAATCTTGTTTTCACTAATCTTTACAGAAAGTGGAGTGTCATCGTTCAACATATCCACTGATAGTATCCAATCCGTATGATAGTCGCCCTTGTGTTGCATGACCTCATACTCGAAGGATTGAGGAGTCTCGTGATATTCTGTCACCGTCCGAAACTCTTTGTGGCAGATCGGCTCTCCTCTCATGAATTTTCCGTATTCAGATGCATGAATTGTGCTGGGGGAACAATCAGTGTACGATTCTTGAACTTCGTATGGAGTAACCTCCATCCAATTTGCAACTCGTATTGCTTTTGATTCTGAAAAGGTCACATTATGTGTCCCAGAAATATCTACAGTTGCTGTGCGTCCAGAAAAACTATGATACCAGATTGAGGCTCGGAGAGAACGATTTAGAACTTTCTCGAATAACATTTGCTCTTCTGGAATCAAGTCAGCAACACTGTCCTTCATTACTTTAATTGATGTGACTTGGAACGAATCCGGCAGAAGATTTACTGACTCGGCTGAGTTGTTGGAGAAATTGCGACAGTAAAGGCCGATAAAATACCAAAGGTTAGCTTTTTCTTTTCCTATTTTTCGTCTGAATTCTTTGCAACGCTCAATTCCTTTAGTATTGATATTATCTTCAAATACTGGAATAAGTTTAGAAAGGGAGGATAACTTAAAAAGAGATCGCCGCTCCGAGAGTAGGTACATTGCCAACAGCGGTTTATTGTCATCTAGTGCATCCTGTACCGTTCGGGTGAGGAATTCGTTAGTCCACTTGGATAGAGCATCAATTCGTTCGTGTTGCGAAGTGTCTAATCTCCATCTATCTTCTCCAGAGTACCAAGAATCTCTTAAAGGTACGATTTCAGACGCTTTTTTAGCAGCATCTAGATTGAATGCAGCGTCTCTTTGTACTTCGGCAATTCGTAGCAAATGCTCAATCGCATTTTTACGAGCCTGCCAAAGTTTTTTTGTGATTTTGCGACTACCGGGATTCCCCGCTAGTGCTAGCTCATACAAGGAAGCCGCTCTCCCATAATTTTGCAGTTCATATGCATTTTCCGCTTCTTTATATAAGCGCCCACGACACCCGAATGTGAAAATAAAGACAAACAAGGATAGTAATAGAACTATTGAGGGGCAAGATTTCTTAACACTGTTTCTTCCGAATAGATGTTTCGTAGCCAAAAGTATTTTTTTCCCACGCCAAAGCGGAAGTCGAAATAGAAACAGTACTTTCATAATCCTCCCTTCCTCTTTAAACATTTCGCACTATTACATAAAGTATCAGAATGAACAACTATAAAAATATTACACCCAAGATAAGTAATGTTATCAAAAGGATAACTGGTGTGAAGAGCTCGTTCAAGCCTGCGATAGGTCTATATGTCTGCGACTGAAAAACTCTGCTAACTCAGTGTCACCGTACTCGTCCGACATACCGCGTATTGAAAATCGCGGAGGGATGGAGGAGACTCTCTCGTTTGCAGAAAGTAGGGATCACATGCGGAAGTCGAGGCTGACAGGGAACGCGGGAATCGATATGGTCCGGCTGATTTTATCAAGATTTCGTGCGATACAGACAACTGGATAATGGAGAATACGCGCAAATTCTCTCGGGGCATTGGCGCCAGCTTGGTCGCCAGCTCAGTCATGGGGTTTCTTCATCTCTGACCAGGGTGAGGTTGGGCCGAACAGAGAGGGAGGCGTCCTCGGTCTTCACTGCCGGTGGTTCTTCTGATGGTTTGACGGCCCGTAAGGGCCCAGTGGATATGGTTCTCATCGGTGGTATCGGGGGCGTCCTCGAAATTGGCCAAGAACCAAGAATGCCTCCTCCTTGGCCTCGCGCTCGTTGACCATCAAGCGGTCGACGATGGCGTGGACGAATCGGCTCGGTTTTCGAGGTTCAGGGCATTTAACGCATTGGAGAAGGAGGAGAAGGCGGCCAGGGTTTGGACTATCGAAATCCTCGGCCCTCTGGTGTCAACGGCATATCAAAAATCGCATTCGGCGGATCCCCTGAAATCGTCGTTCGTTTTCACAGAAACCTCGCCCATCGTTCTCGACGTACATCTTGTAGATTGAAGAGAGCGGTTTTGGATGATATTGTCAGAAATTATTTTTGACAGGAGCGTCTCGATGCGGCTGTTCAACAGTTTGATTCCTTGGTTCGTATTCTCTGTTCCCTTTCTATTCTGTTCTGAGAGCCATGCGCAAAATCAATCTGGAGCCCAAGACTTATCTAAGCAGAAATCAGGAGACGTTGAATCGGAATCTGCCCAGGAGCATGACAAAGCGAATTCCCCAGATACACAAGAAAACTTATCGACTGAACAGGACAATCTACTCTCTCAAACGACTGACAATGATATGTCAAAATGGTTTGCGTTTATCGATGGTAGAGTGTTGGGGCCATATTCAACAGAAGATTTCGCAGTCCTGGTCAATTCGGGGAAAGCGAATTCGTCTACTCCTGTAACCAAGACGAAGGCGGCAGATGATTGGCAAACCGCGGGTAAGGTCTTCCCGGACCTCTTTGCCACAAGCACCATTCCGCTAGAGACCGAAAATAAACTGACTCCCGACAAAGATATCTATCCGATGAGAACGGAAATGCGCGGTCAAAAGACACTTTCGGATAACTCACCTGTTTCTTCGGATACCGCTGCGCCGGTTTCTACACAAACAAACGATCTTCCGAATCTTGAAGCTGGCACGTCTGCGTCACATGTGAATCCTGACCCAGTCTACGAAGCGGACGGCAACGTTCTCTCGCTCGATTTTGTAGGCGCCCCCGTCAAGCAAAATCTTCAATTCGGCAACGAAAGGATCAATACGGCGACGAAGATGTGGACGATACTCAAAGCACATGGTACGAGACGAATCAGGCTTCAATATGCCGGAAGCAGAGTTTTTTCATGGACTGGCTTTGTTCTGGCTGTCGCTGGCGTCTGTCTCATCGGTTCGGCATCCGGAATGCTGTTTTTCGATTCCTTCGAGAATAGAAATACAGCTCTATTTGGTGTAGGGGGCGGAGTGTTTCTGACGGGAATACTTTTTGCGATTCCTAGCACACTATTATTGAAGAAGGCCGTCCGAGAATTTAACAAGACGGGGAAGAACCGAGTCAGGCGGCGCTCTGTTTTTAGCCCCAAAGGATTCGCCAACGAATACGGAACAGTTCAGGCAGGTCTCTAACATGCATGCGTTCAAAACAACCTGTTTACTTGTTTTGGGAGCGACATTATGTGTGTCCAATCTCGCCACAGCTCAAGATGCCGAGGCTGTAGGTAAAATAAACGCCCTCCTCAAAGTACCTGTCGAAAGCCTACGT
>CAYWKX010000053.1:0-7711 GCA_964459185.1 uncultured Muribaculaceae bacterium
TAGCTAGAACACTCGCGGGTTATACTTTGGGAGAAGCGGATGTTTTGAGAAGAGCTATGAGTAAGAAAAAAGAGGAGATTTTACTTAAAGAAAGACCAAAGTTTACTCAAAAAAGTATAAAAAATGGTTATAATGAGGATATCGCTAATAAAGTTTTTGATTTAATATTAAAATTTGCTAATTATGGTTTCAATAAATCACATTCAGTTGCGTACTCTCTCATTGCGTATAAAATGGCTTTTCTAAAACAATATTTTTCATCATATTTTATTGCAAGCATCTTAAATAATTGTCTTGGAAGTGATACCAAAACTAAAATATATATTAATGAAGTTCGTAATAAAGGTATTAAAATATTGTTTCCTAATATAAATTTAAGTACTAACAAATATATCATTGAAGATAATTCAATAAGATGCCCACTTTCAATAATTAGAAATGTCGGGACATCTGTTACTAACGAAATATTAAAAGAAAGAGAAAAAAAAGAATTTACTGATTTCTTAGATTTTGTTGTAAGGATATATTCTCCAACTGTAAATAAAAAAGTAATAATTTCTTTAATTGAAGCAGGTTGCTTTTTGGAACATAATCAAAATACCCTAGTAAATAACCTAGATAATATTATTAATTATGCTGAACTGGCTAGAGATAATGGTTTAGTAGAATTAGAAAAACCACTTATTGAAGAATATCCTGAATATAGTAAAGATGAGTTAATTGAAAAACAATTAAATATCTTTGGTTTTTATTTAAGTGAGCATCCGGTTAATAAATATAGAAGGGTAAATGATTTAAATACCGATGGTATAACTAAATATTTTGATAAGAGAATAAAGATTATTTTAATTGTTGATAGTATAAAAGAAATAACAACTAAAAATAATGATATCATGGCTTTTATTAATGGTAGTGATGAATATGGAACAATTTCTTTAACGTTATTTCCAAAAATTTATGAAAGGCATAATTATCTAAAAAGGAATGACATCGTGGAATTTGATGGGATCGTTGAAAAGCGTTTTGAGAAATATCAGGTAATTGTAAATAACCTGAGAATATTAAATTAATGTTGCACATCTAGATAAAAATAGGTATAATTAATATAGAAATGAGGTGTTTATGTATTTTTTGTTAGAGACTTGTGAGAATCCTAATTTATTAAGAATAATTTTCTTTATTAAACAATTAATTGATGTTGTCTTTATTATAGTACCAATTGGGTTAATCCTATTTATAATAATTGATTTTGCAAAAGCAATGATGTCTTCAAATGGAGACGGAATGAAAAAATCAAGTAAAATAACTGTTAGGAGAATTGTTTACGCCGTTGCTTTGTTTTTTGTGCCATTAATTGTTAATATAGCTACGGATGCTTTAGAAGAAACCCTTGATTCATCAGATTATAAATCGTATTTAACATGTTGGACTAACGCCAATAAAGAAAAGATAGCTATATATCAAGAACAATTGAATATAGAGGAAGAGTTAGAGGAGTTAAAACAAAATGAGTGGTGGCAGGAACAATTAGCGGAAGCAATTTCTAATCTTCAGGAAGAAGAGAAAAATAATGTTGCCGCCGGTAAAGGGGAAAAACCTACAGGTGGGACTATTTTAGTAGGAGACTCTCGCATGGTGGGTGTTTGTAGTACTATTTCCTCTACAGATGATGTTCAATGTATAGCAGAAGAATCAAAAGGATTGGACTGGTTAAAAAAGACTGCGGTTGCTCAGGTTAATTCTATTCTTGAAACAGATACTTCAAAAGTTTATAACATAGTAATCAATTTAGGAATAAATGATTTGTTATATATTGGTTCCCGGGAATATTATGAATATTATCGAGAACTCGTTGATAATGATTGGCAAGACCAGAATGTCATTATTGTGTCTGTTGATCCTCTAGATGAAAATACATATGAATATAATTATAGCCTTGATAATGCTACAATTTCCGATTTTAATAGAATTGTGGAAACACAAACAGTAAACCTGGGGGCTGGTTATTATTATTGTAATACTTATGATACTGTCTATGATTTAATTTTAAATAGTGATGGAACAACTAGGACAGAAGGGATTCAGCCTGATGGACTACATTTTACAACTTCAACCTATAGGATCATTTATGGATTATTGCAATCTTGTATCAGTAATTACGTTCCAAGCCCATAAAATATCTAAATTGAGTAAACAGTTATATAATATAATTGCTTCAATATTTTGATAATTTCTTATTTGTAAAATTTATAAAAAAATCCCTAAAATAAATCAAAGGGATATCTATTTGGTAAATCTAGTTTGAAAGTTAATCTTTCTTTAGTAATTGGATGATTAAAAGAAATTGATTTAGCAAACAAAGCAATACTTATATTGGGTGTTGCTTTTTTATTGTATTTTTGATCCCCAACTAAAGGATTACCTCTTGAAGAAAATTGGACTCTTATTTGGTGGGAACGACCAGTTTGTAAATTAATTTCTACAAGATTTAAGTTATCTTTTCTTTTTATTACTTGATAATCTAATATAGCCAATTTACCTTTTTTATCAATAATGGAAATATTAGTTTCTTCATCTTTTAATAGATAATCTTCTAATCTATTTTTATCTTTCAAGTGACCTTCTACTACAGCATAATATACTTTCGTTATCTCGTTGTTTCTTATTTGGTTTGCTAAACGAGAAGCAGATTTACTTGTTTTGGCGAATATCATAATACCACCTACTGGTCTATCAAGCCTATGAACTAAACCTAGGTAAACGTTACCGGGTTTTTTGTATTTTTCTTTTAAATAATCTTTTAAAATACTAAGCAGGTCTTTATCTTTGCTTTCATCCTCTTGAACAGGAATGTTAATGGGTTTTTCTACTATTAGTAGATGATTGTCTTCATATATAATATTAATTTTTGGTAATTTTTCCATATATACCACACGGCAAAATTAAATTATTTTCTTTGGTTGTTAGACCAAGTTCTCCTGTTTCAATCATGGTGTTAGGGAATTTCTTGTTTAAAAGATTATTTAAAGATATATGAGATAGTCCTGCAGTGTAAGAACTTATAAGTATAAAAGAAAAATCCTCATCTAAAACATCTTTTGTCTTATTTAATAGTTCGTTTAGATTGCTCTCTAATTTCCATACCTCTTTTTTAGGACCTCTTCCATAACTTGGTGGATCCATAATAATAACGTGATAGGTTCGGCCTCTTCTTTTCTCTTTATCTAAAAACTTTAGAACATCATCAACAATAAATCTGATTTTATTATTTTCTAAATGACATAGCTTCATATTCTGCTCCGCCCAATCAATCATTCCTTTTGAGGCGTCAACATGAACAACTTCTGCTGCACCAGCATAAGAAGCAACCATGGTAGCACATCCTGTATAGGCAAATAAATTAAGAACACGAATATCTTTTATTTTAGAGTTTTTAATTTTATCAAGTATATATTCCCAATTACTTGCTTGTTCGGGGAAAATACCGGTATGTTTAAAATTTGTGGGACTTACCTTAAAAGTTAAATCTTTATAATCAATAGTCCAAAATTCTGGCAATTTCTTTTTAAATTCCCAAGAACCTCCCCCTAAACTACTACGATGATAAAATCCATCCCATCTATTCCAAATGTCATTGTTTTCTTTGCCCCATATTATTTGGGGATCTGGTCTTCTAAGGATAATATTTTTCCATCTCTCTATTTTTTCACCATCTCCGGTTGCTAAACATTCATAGTCATTCCAATTAGTGTTAATATTCATTTTCCACCTCAAGATAATTATATCACTAATCAATAATAAATTAAAGTTCTTGCACCACCATATGTAAAATATAAATTGGCGCTAACAAAGAAAGCAATGGTAGCAAGTAAAATATTCTCTTGTTTTTTTATTTGTCTCTCATCCTCCTTCTTTTCTTTCATTTCTTGTAAAGAGGTATAAGCATTAATGACAAAGTAAATAGCTACAATCATAATAATAAAACGGTTAACCTTGTAAATATAATATTGTTCTTGTTCGGTTAAACGACTGGTATGATAGATCGTTTTTTTTCTTTCAATGATTAAAGAAAAAGATACTATTGAACAAACAACAAGAATAAAAAAGAAAACAATATCGGTATTTACTTGTTTTAAATCAGTATCTTCATCCATAATATCCCTCTTTATAAATTATATTAATAAAAAGTAGATTATTTCAACTCTTTTTTCTTTTATTAATTAAACGACTTGTCAATATTTCCCTAAACCCAATTTTTTAAATAACTAGTTTAATTTTTAGTTAAAAGATGCTATAATATTGCTAGTAAACGGAGGACATTATGATTGAGAAAACAAAATTACATGAATATGCTAGAAAACTTATGTTTGAGATGAAAGAAGAAGAATATTTAACTTTACAAAAGGAATTTGAAGTTATTTTAAAGCAAATGGATTTAATTGGTAAAATAAATGATATTAAAGATATTGAACCAATGACTTTTCCTTTTGATTTTGATTATGTTGATTTAAGGGAGGATATTCCAAACTCCGATTTAAAAGTCGAAGACGTTTTGATAAACGCTAAAGAAGTATCTGATAATAAGATTAAAGTACCTAGGGTGGTGGAATAATGGACTACTTAACATTAACAATAGATGATATTAAAGATTCTTTGGATAATAAAAAGATAACTAGTGACGAATTATTTAATAACGCTAGAGAAAAGGCTCATAAATATCAAGATAAATATAACTGCTTTGTAACAATTATGGATAAGAAAGAAGAAGAACAAAGCTCTACCATATTAAGAGGCATCCCTTATGCATTGAAAGATAATTACTCTACCAAGGGTATTTTAACTACTGCTTCTTCGAATATATTAAAGGATTATGTACCGGTTTATGATTCTACTGTTTATAAAAAATTAAAGGAAGCGGGGGCTACCTTATTAGGGAAAACGGTTTTAGATGAATTAGCTATGGGAGGAACAGGAACAACTGGGCATACAGGGATCGTTAAAAATCCATGGGATAGTAAAAGATTAATTGGAGGTTCTTCGGCTGGTAGTGCTGCTTCAGTTTCCCTAGGAATAGTTCCTTTTGCAATCGGTTCCGATACAGGGGATTCAGTTCGAAAACCAGCTGGCTTCGGAGGAATTGTAGGGTTTAAGCCTACTTATGGAAGAATATCTCGTTATGGTTTATTTGCATTTGCTTCCTCATTAGATCATGTTGGTTATTTTACTAGATGTGTTAAAGACGCCGCTTATCTTACTGATATCTTAAAGGGAAGAGATGAACATGATATGACATCTTTAAAAGATGACGATAAGGTATATGCCCAGTCTTTAAATAATGACATAAGGGGAAGAAAATTGTTTTATATAAGGGAAATTTGTGACTTGGATAATTACAAAGATAGTAACGATTTAGAATTAAAAGAAACAATAAAGAAGTTCCACGAGAGAGTAGAGGATTTAAAAAAGATAGGCTTTATTATCGAAGGAGTTAATTTTTCTAAGAATTTACTTGAGGCTATTTACCCAACTTATATGTCTATTTCTTGTGCTGAGGCTACTTCAAATAATGCTAACCTGACGGGGATTTTATATGGCTCAAGAAAATCAGGGAAAACTATTGATGAATTGATTTTCCAAACAAGAACAGAAGGATTCTCTGAATTAATTAAAAGAAGATTTATCTTAGGTAGTTATATTCTCCAAAAAGAAAATCAAGAAAAATTATTTTTAAATGCCTGCCGAGTTAGAAGATTAATTGTAGATAATATTAATAATTTGTTTAATAATTATGATGGGCTTATTATGCCAACCTCAGGAAGCATTGCGCCGTTAATTGAAAAATCTACAGAACAATTATCAGATCGTTATTTACCACTGGAGAACCATCTTCAAATTGGTAATTTTGGAGGATTCCCTAGTATTTCTCTACCAAGTGGATTTGTTAATAATTTACCTATTAGCATTAATATAACGGGACCTGTGGGACAAGATGCCGTAGTTTTAAATATGGCTTATAAAATAGAAGAAATTTTAGGATATAAAGGATTGGTGAAAAAAGATGAATAAATATAAAACAGTAATTGGTTTAGAAGTTCATGCCCAATTAAATACCAAGAGTAAAAACTTTTCTTCTGCTAATAATGAATATTCTAAAATAGCTAATACTAATGTTACGGTTGTTGATTTAGGTTTTCCAGGGACTTTGCCCACTCTAAATAAAGAAGCAGTTAAAAAGTCCTTAAAAGTAGCCTTAGCTTTAAATTGTAATATTCCTGAATATTTAATTTTTGATCGAAAAAATTATTTTTACCCTGATTTACCAAAAGGATTCCAAATAACCCAATCAAAAAAACCTATCGGAGAAAATGGCTATTTAATGATTAATGTTGATGGGGAAGACAAGAAAATTCTCATTCATGATACTCATCTAGAGGAAGACACTGCTAATTTAGAACATTTAAGTGATTATACCTTAATTGATTATAATCGAGGAGGGATTCCTCTTTTGGAAACAGTTACCGAACCATGTCTTAATTCAAGTCAAGAAGCTATTGCTTTTCTAGAAGCCTATCGTAGTTTATTATTGTACTGTGACGTTTCAGAAGCAAGAAGTGATCGCGGACAGATTAGATGCGATGTTAATATATCTTTAATGAAACATGATGATACTAAATTAGGAACTAAAGTAGAAATGAAGAACATTAATTCTTTTAGTAGCATCAAAGCTGCGATAGAATCTGAAATAGTTAGGCAAACCGAAATCCTAGAAACCGGTGGAACAATTGTTCAAGAAACTAGAAGATATGATGAGAATAGTAATCAAACTTATCCAATGCGAGAAAAAATTGATGCGATTGATTATAAGTATTATACAGAACCTAATCTTCCTCCTTATCATTTAACCAAAGAATATTTAGAGGAAGCAAAAAAAGAAATACCAACTCTTCAATATGAAAGAATAAATTATTATTTAACTAATTATCAGTTAGAGAGAAAAGATGCAACAACAATTGTTAAGGATAGGGATATTTCGGATTTCTTTGAGGCAACTATTGCTGAAAAAGGGGATCCAATTACGATGTCTAATCTTTTAACAGGAATTATTTTAGCATATTTAAATAAGAATAATTTATCAATAAAGAGTTTATCTATAACTCCTAGAATGCTAGTAGAATTACTAGCAAAAGTAAAAGATAATAAAATATCCTTAAAACAAGCTAGGGAAATATTAACTAAATCTTTGGAAGAGCATAAAAATCCTAATCTCTTAGTAGAAGAGTTAGGAATAAGTCAAATAACCAATAAAGAGGATATTAGAAAAATAGTTTTAGAAGTATTAGAAGAGCATAAAGATTTAGTTGAGGACTATAAGAAGGGGAAAAGGGTTTTTGATTATTTCATTGGTCAAATTATGAAAAAAACTAAAGGCTGTGTTAATCCTACTTTGACATCTCAAATATTAGAAGAAGAATTAAATAAAAAATAATTCTTCTTTTTCTTAAAAAGTCAAAAAAGGGCTTGCACTTCTTAAAATTTTAGTATATAATATAAAAGTCATTAATGATTATGCCTAATTAGCTCAGTCGGTAGAGCACTCGGCTGTTAACCGATAGGTCGTAGGTTCGAGTCCTACATTAGGCGCCATATATTTGGCCTGTTGGTGAAGTGGCTTAACACACTGCCCTTTCACGGCAGCATTCATGGATTCGAA
>CAYWKX010000054.1:0-7669 GCA_964459185.1 uncultured Muribaculaceae bacterium
TAAAAACTCTTTAGTATTAATAAAAAGTGCTGTAAAACATTCAGGTACTGTAAGAAAAAACAATTCAGAATTGGTTGTTCATACTGATGGGGAATTGCTTGAAGAAGTAATTCTTGAAGAGGAAGCAACTGATCAAACTTCTGAGGAAGTAGAAGAAACTGCTGAAGAAGTAGTTGAAGAAGCTACTGAAGAAGAGGTAACTGATGAAGACGATACTAAAGAAGAAAAGACAGAAGAATAATTCTTTTGCTTAAAGGAGGATATCATGTCTAAAATAGAAATAATTAACCAAAATGGTGAAAAAGTCAAGGGAATAAAATTAAAAGATAACTTATGGAATATTAAACCAAATGATGCTGTGTTACATAATGCAATTATTATGGCACAAGCAGGTGCTAGACAAGGAACTCACTCCGCTAAAACTAGAAGCGAAGTAAGAGGTGGAGGAAGAAAGCCTTGGAAGCAAAAAGGAACAGGAAATGCTCGTCAAGGTAGTATTAGAGCTACCCAATGGCGTGGTGGAGGAATAGTATTTGGACCAAAACCAAGAGACTATTCTAAAAAAATGAATAAAAAGGAAAAAAGATTGGCTTTAAAATCAGCTTTATCATATAAAGTTTTGGATAAAGAGTTAATAGTTCTTGAGAATCTTGATTTTAAAACTAATAAAACAAGAGAGATCTTAAGTGTTCTTAATAAATTAAATTTAGTTAATGCAAAAATATTATTTGTTATGGAAGAACTAAATGATAATATTTGTTTAGCTTGTCGTAATTTAGCTAATATCAAAGTTGTAACGATTGAAGAAATTAATACTTTTGATGTAGTTAATGCAGATAATTTATTAATGACACAAACAACTCTTAATAAATTAGAGGAGGTGCTAGGAGATGAATAATTATCGTGATATTATTATTGCACCTATAATTACAGAAAAATCTGCTTCTTTAGAACAACAAAATACTTTTGTATTTAAGGTTAGCCTAAAAGCAAACAAAACACAAATTAAACAAGCAATTGAGAATATATTTAAAGTAAAAGTAGCTAGTATTAATACTTCAAACTCTCATCCTAAGAAAAAAAGAGTTGGTAAGTATACTGGTATGACTAATAAATATAAGAAAGCAATTGTAAAGTTAAAAGAAGGAAATACTATTAGTTTAGGCTAATAAAGGGAGGAAAATCATGGCAATAAGAATATATAAACCAACCAATAATGGTTCAAGACAAAGAAGTGTATTAAAAAATGAAGAACTTGCTAAGACTGCTCCTGAAAAAAGTCTAACTGTTACAAAGAAAAAAACAAGTGGTCGTAATAATCAAGGCAAAATTACCGTTAGACATCGTGGTGGAGGAGTAAAAAGGAAATATCGTTTAATAGATTTCAAAAGAACAAAGGATGGAATTCCTGCTATTGTAAAAACTATTGAATATGATCCAAATAGAAGTGCTAATATTGCTTTAATTGCATATAAGGACGGAGAGAAAGCATATATCATTGCCCCAAAAGATTTAAAAGTTGGGGATACTATTATAAGTGGATCAGAATCTGATATTAAAATAGGTAATACTTTACCAATAGTTAATATCCCAGTAGGTACTTTTATACATAATATAGAACTAAAACCAGGTAAAGGTGCACAATTAGCCAGAGGTGCTGGAAGCTCTGCTCAAATATTGGGCCGTGAAGATAAATATGTTTTAATCAGATTAAATTCTGGAGAAACAAGAAAAGTTCTTAATACTTGTCGTGCTACTATTGGTACTGTTGGTAACGAAGATTACGGATTAGTAAAAATAGGTAAAGCTGGTCGTACAAGATTAAAAGGATTTAGACCAACGGTTCGCGGATCAGTAATGAATCCTAATGATCACCCTCATGGAGGAGGAGAAGGTCGTGCTCCAATTGGACATAGTGGACCAAGGACCCCTTGGGGAAAACCTGCTTTGGGTTATAAAACAAGAAAAAATAAAAAAGAATCAAACAAATATATTGTTACACGTCGTAAAGGAAAATAAAGAAAGGAAGATTAAAAAATGGCAAGAAGTTTAAAAAAAGGACCTTATGTCTTTGATAGATTATTAAAAAGAGTACAATTATTAAATAAAAATAACAAAAAAGAAGTTCTAAAAACTTGGTCACGTCGTTCAACTATCTATCCTGATTTTATTGGACATACATTTGCAGTTCATAACGGGAAAGAATTTATTCCTGTTTATGTAACCGAAGATATGGTGGGACACAAATTAGGTGAATTTGCTCTAACACGTAAATTTGGCGGACACGGTTTAAATAAAGACAAGAAATAGGAGGGCTAAATAATGGAAAAAACAGAAGCAAAAGCATATGCAAAAACTATTAGAATTGTACCTAGAAAAACAAGATTAATTATTAATTTAATTAGAAATAAGAATATTAATGAAGCAAGAGCAATTTTAAGGAATCAAAGCCAAAAAGCAGCTCGTGTTATCGAAAAGGTATTAAATTCTGCAATAGCTAATGCTCTTAATAATCAAAAATTAAAAGAAGAAGAATTATTTGTTAAAACATGTTATGTTGATGAAGGCATGGTTTTAAAAAGACCAAGAATGGATTCAAGAGGACATGTTGGAAGAAATGATCACAAGACAAGTCACATTACAGTTATTGTAAGTGAGAGAAATAAGTAAAGGAGGTATTTGTTAATGGGACAAAAAGTTAGCCCAATTGGACTTAGAA
Source organism: uncultured Muribaculaceae bacterium (assembly GCA_964459185.1). Classification (GTDB taxonomy): domain Bacteria; phylum Bacillota_I; class Bacilli_A; order RF39; family UBA660; genus CAYWKX01. The sequence continues at coordinate 2,720 of CAYWKX010000054.1, forward strand.
TAGGCATTAATAAAGACTGGGAATCAAAATGGTATGCAAATAACAGTGATTTCGCAAAATTTTTAAATAAAGATGTTAAAATTCGTAAATATTTATTTAAAAGATTTAAAATGGCTGGTATTTCTCAAATTATTATTGAAAGAAATAAAAAAAGATGTGAAGTATTTATCTATGCATCAAAACCAGGTTTGATAATTGGTCAAAGTGGTGTAGAAATAGAAAAAGTAAAAAAAGAAGTTGCCAAATTAGTTGGAGAAGAGATTCAGATTTCTGTTGTTGAAATTAAGAATCCTGATTTAGTTGCTAAATTAGTAGCGGATAATATTGCTCATAATATTGAGAATAGAGTATCCTTTAGGGTAGCTCAGAAAAAGGCAATTAGAAACACTATGAAAGCTGGAGCTAAGGGAATTAAAACTTTAACTTCAGGTCGTCTTGGCGGGGCAGAAATTGCTCGTAGTGAGCCATATTTTGAAGGGACTATTCCACTTCATACTTTAAGAGCAGATATTGATTATGGAACTAGTGAAGCTGATACTACTTATGGAAAAATTGGAGTTAAAGTATGGATCTATAAGGGAGAAATTTTAAATAAAAAGGGAGGTAATTCTAATGTTACAACCAAAAAGGACTAAACATAGAAAAACTTTCCGTATTAAATATGAAGGAAGAGCAAGAGGAAATACTGAACTTCACTTCGGAGATTATGGTTTAATGGCAAAACAAGGGGCTTGGGTAACTGCTCAACAGATCGAAGCGGCTCGTATTGCTATGACTAGATATATGAAGCGTGGTGGAAGAGTATGGATTAATATTTTCCCTAATTTATCTTTAACAAAAAAACCACTTGAAACTAGACAAGGTAAAGGTAAAGGTAATCCAGAATTATGGGTAGCAGTTGTTAAAGAAGGAAAAATTATGTTTGAAATTGGTGAAATTGATGAAGAAACAGCAAGAGAAGCTTTTAGATTAGCTTCACATAAATTACCAATTAAATGTAAATTTGTAAAGAAGGAAGAGAGTGGTGAATCAAATGAAAATTAATGAACTAAGAAAATTAACCACTGAAGAAATGCTTAAGAAAATTGATGACTGTAAAGAAGAATTATTTAATTTAAGATTAAAACAAGCAACCGGTTCTCTAGAAAATGCTGGAAGAATTCATGAACTAAGAAAAACAGTTGCTAGATTAAAAACAATTCTTAATGAAAAAAAGATCAAAGGTTAAGGAGGAAATCCTATGGAAAAAGAAAGACATGAATTAATTGGAGTTGTTGTAAGTAATAAAGCTAACAAAACAATCAGTGTTAAAGTAGAAACTTACAAGAAAGATCCATTATACAAGAAAAGAGTAAAGTATTCAAAGAAATATGTAGCTCACGATGAAGAAAACAAAGCTAAGATTGGAGATAAAGTTCGTATCATTGAAACTAGACCATTATCTAAGACAAAAAGATATAATCTAGTTGAAATAATCGAGAAAGCTGTAATTCTCTAGTTAATTTAAAAAGGAGGAATATATATGGTACAACAAGAAAGTCTACTTAAAGTAGCAGACAACTGTGGGGCTCGTGAATTATTAATCATAAGAGTTCTAGGTGGAAGTAAAGTTAAAACAGGCAATATTGGTGATATCGTTGTTGGTACAGTAAAAAAAGCTACTCCTAATGGTACGATAAAAAAAGGAAAAGTAGTAAAAGCCGTAATAGTAAGAAGTAAGTTCGGATTAAGAAGAGAAGACGGAAGTTATATAAAATTTGATGATAATGCTTGCGTTATTATTAAAGACGATAAAACTTTAGTAGGAACTCGTATTTTAGGACCTGTAGCTAGAGAACTTAGAGATAAAGGTTTTGCTAAAATCATAAGTTTAGCTAAAGATGTTCTATAAAAGGAGGAGATTATGAAACTAAAAAAAGGTGATAGAGTAGTTATTATTTCAGGAGAAAACAAACATAAAGAAGGAAAAATTTCCCATATTTTAAAAGATAAAGTAGTTATTGAAGGTATTAATCTAGTTAAAAAGCATCTTAAACCTAAAAATAATGGTGGAAATGGTGAAATAATTGAAATAGAAGCTCCTATTCACAAATCAAATGTTAAAAAAATAGATTCTAAAGAAGATAAAAAGGTAGAAAAGAAAGAAACTAAAAAAGAAGCAACAAAAAAGAAAACTAATAAAGTTACAAAATCTTCAAAAAAGGATGAATAATTTGGAAGGAGGGCGTATTTATGAATCGCCTAAAAGAAAAATATAAAAAAGAAGTTGTTCCAAGTTTAACTAAAAAGTACAATTATAAAACAATAATGTTAGTACCTAAATTAGAAAAAATAGTTGTTAATATGGGCGTTGGAGATGCTATTGCAAATTCTAAAACTTTAGAATCAGCTATCAAAGACCTAGCTAAAATTACAGGTTTAAAACCCGTAGAAACAAGAGCTAAAAAATCAATTGCATCTTTTAAAGTTAGAACTGGTCAAAAGATTGGTTGTAAAGTAACTTTAAGAGGAGAAAGAATGTATGATTTCTTAGATAAATTAATTTCTATCAGTTTACCCCAGGTAAGGGACTTTCGTGGATTATCACAAAAGAGTTTTGATGGACGTGGAAATTATACAATTGGGATTAAAGAGCAATTAATTTTCCCAGAAATTGAGTTCGATGATGTTGATAAGGTTCGTGGTATGGATATCGTAATCGTTACAACAGCTAAATCTAATGAAGAGGCATTTGATTTATTAAATGAACTTGGAATTCCTTTTAGGAAATAAGGAGGAAAAAAGTGGCAAAAAAATCAATGATTGTAAAATCACAAAGAAAACCTAAATTTAAAGTAAGAGAGTATTCTCGTTGTATCATTTGTGGAAGACCACACGCAGTAATGAGTAAATTTGGTGTTTGCCGTATATGTTTTAGGGAACTAGCATATAAAGGTCAAATTCCAGGTGTAAAGAAATCAAGTTGGTAGACTTGAAATATATAAGGAGGGATTCAAATGACAGATCCAATTGCAGATATGCTAACACGTATTCGTAATGCAAACCATATTCGTGCAAAAGAAGTTGAAATACCATCTTCAAAGATGAAGCAAGAAATAGCTAATATTTTAAAAGAAGAAGGATATATTGAAGACTTTAAAGTAAATAATGATAAAATTCAGGAAATACTTACATTAACATTAAAATATAAAAATAAAGAAAGGGTAATTACTGGCTTAAAAAGAATTTCTAAACCAGGACTTAGGGTATATGCTTCTTGTGAAGAACTACCAAAAGTATTAAATGGATTAGGAATTGCCATTATCTCAACACCAAAAGGAATTATGACTAATAAAATGGCTCGTAAAAATCGTGTTGGTGGAGAAGTAATTGCATATATTTGGTAATTAAAATGAGTCGTATAGGAAAAAGAGTTATTGAGATACCAGATAATGTTAATGTTAAAGTAGAAAATAATAAAGTAATAGTTAAAGGACCAAAAGGATCTTTAGAATTACAATTAATTAAAAATATCACTGTGGAACTTAATGAAAAGACTTTGATTGTTAAAAGATTAAAGGAAGATAAGTTTTCAAAGGCTATGCATGGAACTACTAATTCTAATATATATAATATGATTCTTGGAGTTAGTAAGGGTTATAAAAAAGAGTTAGAAATAATTGGTGTTGGTTATCGTTTTATACCAAAAGATAAAATTTTAACAATTAATGCTGGTTATTCTCACCAAGTAAATATTAAAGTTCCTGATGGAATAACTGTTAAAGGTATTAGTAATACTGAAATAGAAATTGAAGGAATTGATAAAGTTGCTCTTGGTGAATTTGCGGCTAATGTTCGTAAAGTAAGACCACCTGAACCATATAAAGGCAAAGGTATTAGATACAAAGATGAACAAGTTAGACGTAAAGAAGGAAAGAAAGCAGCTAAATAACTAAATAATAAGTAGGAGGAGATATACTTATGATAAAAAAAGTTTCAAGAAATAAAAAACGTATAGAGAGACATAAAAGAATTAGAGAGAATTTATCTGGAACTAATGAAAAACCAAGATTAAATGTTTTTAGATCAAATGCTAATATCTCAGCTCAAATAATTGATGATACCAAAGGAATAACTTTAGTAAGTGCATCTAGTATTGAAAAAGAATTAGGTATTAAAAATGGTGGTAATATTGAGGCTGCCAAACTAGTTGGAGCTGAATTAGCTAAAAGAGCTAAAAAAAGCAAAATAAAAGCAGTTGTATTTGATAGAGGTGGATACTTGTATCATGGACGTGTTAAAGCTCTTGCAGATGCTGCACGTGAAAACGGCTTAGAATTCTAATAAGGAGGAAAACTTATGAACGAAGAAATTAAAAATGAGGAAGCAGTTAAAGTTGTAGAAACTACAGAAAAAACTGAAGCATCTAAAAGACCTCACCATAATAATGATAGAAATAGAAGACCAATGAGGGAACAAAAACCAAAATTATATGAAGAAAAGGTAATAGACATTAGTCGTGTTACTAAAGTTGTTAAAGGTGGAAGACAATTTAGATTTTCAGCTTGTGTTGTAGTGGGAGATCGAAAAGGGAAAGTAGGAATTGGTACAGGTAAGGCAAAAGAAATGCCAGATGCTGTAAAAAAAGCTACTGGAGCTGCTATTAAAAATGTAATTAAAATTGATTTAGTAGATGGAAGAACCATATCTCATGCAATAGTTGTTAAACAAGGTGCAGTAAAGGTTATGTTAAAACCTGCTGCTGAAGGTACCGGTGTAAAAGCTGGGGGACCAGTTAGAGATGTTCTAGAATTATCAGGTGTTAAAGATGTCCTTTCTAAAAGCCATGGTTCTAGTACTAAAATAAATATGGCTAGAGCAACCTTGTTAGCTTTAAAAGATCAAAAATCATTGTCTCATGTTGCCAGATTAAGAGATAAAACAATTGAGGAGATTAGATAAAGATGAAAC
>CAYWKX010000055.1:0-7365 GCA_964459185.1 uncultured Muribaculaceae bacterium
AATAAAACTTTTACTAGAGCTCGTCTTACTACCGTGATGTCCTACTTTTAATACATCAATATTTTGTAGATTATATTTTTCTATTAAGTCTTCTTCTACTTTTACTCCAGCATCGCCCATAAATAGAAATTTATGATTATTAAGTTCTGTATAAATAACCGATGAATTATCATTTTCATTACCATAGTCTTTATTATTTAAAAAATATAATTTATTATCATCTATACTTAATTCTTTAATACATGAATAATACGTTATTTTCTTTTTATCTAATACTTTAATTAGTTCTTGTTCAAGTTCATTAAATTCACCACAGTTAAATATAACCTTTTCTACTTTGAAGTTTTCTACCAAATTAATTGCTTCACCCATATGATCGTAGTCACCATGAGTAACAATTAAATAATCTATTTTATTTTTACCAAGACTATGTAAATAGGTAATAATATCATCACTTATCTTATAATTACTGTTACTTATTCCCCCCGTATCCACTAAAATTATTTTTCCATTATAAGGAAATTTAATTAAAAGAGCATCCCCCTGTTTCACATCAAACATTGTTATATTAATATAAGGGTCAAAATATACGGCTATATTATGAATAAGAATAATTATTAGTAAATAAGGATAATATTTATTTTTATTTAAAGATAAAATAATAAAGGCATAGTAGATTAATATGATAATTATATTAACTTTACAAAAAACTATCTTAGTTAAATTAATATTACCTGCTAAGAAAGATATATTTTCTAGGAAATTAGTTAAATATAACAGGATATTGTCTAAAAAAGGAAATAATGAAGTTAAAAAAGATAAAGGCATAATTATAAAACTAACAAAGGGTATCATAATAACATTCAATATTATTCCAATAATATTAACTTGATAAAAATTATATATGGTAAGGGGAAACGATATTAAAAAGGCTAAATAGGATATATATAAATTTCTCTTAAGAAATGGCTTAATAATGCTTATTTTTTTTCTAAACAATACTAATCCAAAGCTTATTAGGTAAGAATATTGAAATCCTATGTCAGATAACAAAAAAGGATTAATAATAAGACAAATATTTAAGGTTAATAACATTATATTAATGACTTTCATCTTTAAATTAAATAACTTATTTATAGCAAACAAAATAAACATTACCATTGTTCTTAATACTGAAGGTGGTACTCCAAGTAGAAACATATAGAAAAGTAAGAAAGTAATAACAATAAAATAATTATATTGACTGTTATAAGATATTCTTTTTAAAAACAGAAAAAAGAAATTAGCAATTAGACTAATATGCATTCCTGAGATAGAAAATAAATGTAGTAGTCCATTTTCTTTATAAGATGATAATATATCTTTGTCTAAATCTGATTTATCCCCTAATAAAAATACTTTAAGATAAATATGAGATTTAAAATTATTCATTTTATCTATTATTTTGTTCTTAATATAACAAAAAACACTTCCATTATTTTTTATCTTTATTATTTCTTCAGCCTTTAAAAGATAATAAATTTTCTTCTTGTAAAGATAGTCTCTATAATTAAATACATTCGGAATAGTATTTATATTTGGTATAAATAACTGCCCTTTAATATATAAAGTATCTCCTAAAGATAAATTATTTAAGTAATATTCTTTTTCATCAGGTGAATTAAAATAATAATTTACCATTAATATCTCTTTTGCCCTAAAATAGATTGATAATTTATTATCCACAATATCATATTTGGTAACAATACCCTGAAAGTCAGTCTTAGTTATATTATATTTACTTTTATATGGATAAAAATTAATTAACAACAGACTTATTAAAATAATAACTACGGTTATTATTTTAATAATATATCTATGTTGTAATAGACTCTTTAATCTGATTAAATATAGTTTCACCGATGCCACTTACTTTCATAATATCTTCAACTATAATATAATTACCATTAGTTTCCCGGTAAGTAATTATTGCCTGTGCTTTACTTACCCCTATTCCATCCAAAGTTTGTAATTCTTCTAAAGAGGCCGTATTTATATTAATTAAAGTGCTTGTTTCTTCTTCTGTTAATTCTTCTTGTTCTTCTATTTCGGTATTAATACAACCATCATTTTGAATATTAGGACAAGTACATTCCTTTTCGATAATTTTAAATACCGTTTCTATTTGTTTAACATTAGAATTAGCTACCTCCTCTTTTGTATAAATAATTATGACCATTTCATCTTCCAATATTTTAGCCAAATTAATTAAAGAGGTATCTGCTTCTTCTTTTAATCCTCCCGCCTTTTCAATTAAATTACTTACCCTACTTTCTTTATCTAATTCATATACCCCGGGATTAACAACGGATCCTTTTATATCAACGAATATTTTATCTTTTCCCATAACATTCACGGGTTCTACTTTAAAAACTTCTTCATTAAGAACTACATTATTTTCCTCTAATGACTCTCTAGTCATTAGGCAATAAATTATAATCAATACAATAATAATTAAACTAATTAAATATTTATATTTTTTTAATATCTTCATTTTGAATCCTTTCTAATTATTGTCACATAAAAACATTCCTCTACTATTAATATTGATTATTTATTAGAAAAATCCTTTTATTCATAATAAAAAAAACAACTTTTTTAAAAGTTGTTTTTTATTTCTTATTAGGAATTTGTCTACTTATTGGTTCATCCTCTTTTTTAAAGATTAGATATAATAAACCTGTGACAACTAAGGCAATCAAGACAATAACAATAATCTTTTCAGTAGTATTATTTTTCCCATCAAGATCTGCCTTGGCTAGTTTTTCTTCTTCTTTTGTTACATTAATAGTGTATGTTTTAGTATTACCATTTTCTGCAGTTACCATAATTTTAACAATATTTTCTCCTGTAACAAAGTTCTCATTACCAACAATAGTTACTTCAGCTTTTTTATCTTCAGTAACAATTGTTAAATCAAGTGAATTAACATCATTTTCTACTGTAATATCATATTCTAAAATATTTGGATTAAAGTCAATATCAATGTCATCAATAACAATCGATGCTAAATTATTATTACCTGATTTTGGATAAACTTTAATGATATTAACTGTATATGTTTTAACATCTCCGTTTTCGGCAGTAACATCAATAGTAACAATAGTTTTATCATTAAATAAACTATATTCTTTTAATCCCGTAACTGTAGCATATTCATCTTCTAGAGTTCCTTCAAAAGATATTTTATAATTAGATGAAGTAACATATAAATTATATTCTAAAATTTCCCTATTAAAATTAATACTACCAATCGAAGAAATTAAACTACTTAAATTATTGTTAGTATGTAATGCCCTTAAAATATCTAAATCTATGCTTGTAGAAGTATCTGCTAGGGTTGCCAGAACGCCATCTTTTGCTACCTCTACATTCTTTATTTCAACATTAGTATCAGCTTCTCTTAATGCTTTAAATTTAAATAGTAAGATTACAGAATCAGTATCTAACTCACTATTAGTAGCATAAATAAAGTTACCATTATCATAATTAATATTTCCATACCATTCATAAGTAGTGGAATTAACAACCGATATAGATAATAATTCTAATGCTGTTTTATCATAGTTTAAGGTACCAGCGATTCCATTAATAGAGTCATTGATGAATCCTTCAACTGAATAAGCAACCTCAAATTCATCTCCCACTCTAATAATGTCATTATTAGTAAGGCCTACTCTTAAATTATCAGTAAAACTATATGCTGATACACCCCAAGCTCTTTGATTAATTGAATAAATCATCTCTGTAACATCTTTTAAATCAATAAATGAATCCCCATTAATATCAGAAACTAACATTCCGGGGTATATATTCTTATTAGTTTGAATAGCAAAGTTAATCAGCTCCCTAACATCAGCTTCAGTAACTAAAGATCCATCAAAATCCCCAATTAAATGAATCGGATATTCTCTTATAACCCCATAACTATTTAATCTAAAGATCATCCCTGTTTCAATACTAGAAGTAGGGTCTGCTATTGTTCTATCTTTGTTTAAAACAACAACCTCAACAAAATCTACTTTTGGCACAATATCAAGAAGATCTCCAACAGTAGTTACAACATCAGTGGTTTGTATTTTACCATAAAAAGAGCTTACTGCTAAAGGACTATATTCAATACCACTTTCTATCCCTGTGAAATAACGAAATCTCATACCAATTCCATTTGTATTTAAGGCAGCATCTATATCATAATCATAATAGTTATAAGGTAACAACATATATTCTGCTGAGACCAATTCCCTTTCTTCTTCAGTTAAAGATGTATAACTATATATTAAAGCCAATTTCTTTTCATCAGTTAATGAAGAAGTTAAATCAAAGTAAGTTACAATATTGGGATTAAGAGTTTTATCTCCATAAGTTATAGTTAATGTACGAGTATAAACAACATCTTCTAATGTACGATATTGATATTCAAAAACATAAGTTCCATATAATAAATCTGCAAAATTAATTTGTCTAGTTAAACTAATATCAACATTAGTATCAGTATAAGTATCATTTATTATCTCATTTAAGAAATAATCTTTATCAGGGTTTAAATCCCCTTCATTAATAACAAAGTCCAAACTAACTACTTTATTAGCTGCTGTGCTATCTAAAGTACAAACATCATTATCGCAAAGAAGTTCACTAGTTATTGTCCAATCAATTCCTGATTTATGTGAATTAATTATCTTTTCCCCCTCTTTAAAGATTTCTTCGGTTAAAGTATTATCAGTTATATACGCTTCATAAGAGGCATCTGAAAAATCACCAGTATAGGCAATATCCTTTGTATCATAAATAGTTACCTTAGCTTTATAAGTACCATTATATAATGTTTCTAAGGCATTTAAAGCAATATCAAGATTACCTTCTATTTCTAATCCATTATTAATTTGATAGTAACTATCACTAGTAGAATAACTACCCCCATCATTATAAGTAAAAGAGGTTTCTACTTTAATTAAATAATCTTCTACATCAACAAATGATTTAGTTCCTACACTTTCTATTGTTAATTTATAGGCATCATCAATAGTTAAATTTAAATCATAAGATTCTTCTAAAGTTTCAGCCAATACTCTTACTGGTAAGGATATTTGACTGAACAAAATAGTAAGAACCATAAAAATATTTATTATTTTTTTTATTTTTCTCTTCATTTTATTTCCTTCCATATTTTTCTTGTTTTGTAAAAATTCCCCTGAATATAACACCTCCTATGTTGTCTATCATTATCATTTTAAGTATAGCATAAAAAGAGGATATTTCTATTAATTTGACACTTTTTTGACACTTTTTTCGACATAATTTTTAGTTATAAGAATAAAATTTTATGGTGTTAAAAAAATAATTATATAATTTTCTTGACTAAATATTTATTTAATTATATAATAATAATGCATTTGAAAGCACTTTGTTATCTTTTTATAACGTGTTATTTACAAGTATTCAGTTTCTGCCTGATGAACGTATAAAAAAAACTCCCTATAAAAACGATAATAAAAATTCCAAAAGCAGAAGGAGGAAAATATGGCAAGATATACAGGCCCAAACAACAAAAAAGCTAGAAGAGTTTCTTTTTCGATTTTAGAAACAGGAAAAGATATTTCAAAAAGACCTTTTGGTCCAGGACAACATGGTAGCGATAGAAAAAGAAAGCCATCAAACTACTCAGTTCAGTTAACAGAAAAACAAAAACTTAGATTTATGTATGGTCTAAATGAAAAGCAATTTAAGAAACTAGTTAACGAATCTGGTAAAATGAAGGGTGTTCGTGGTGAAAACCTACTTATTTTACTTGAAAGTAGATTGGATAATCTAGTTTATCGTATGGGATTTGCTAATACTAGAAGAGGTTCAAGACAACTTGTTAATCATGGACATATAACTGTTAATGGTAAAAAAGTTGATATCCCATCTTTTAGAGTTAAAATTGGAGATGTTATTGCAATAAAAGAAAACTCTTTAAATCATACTGGTATTGAAATAGCTTTGGCTAATAAGAGAAAAAGACCAGATTATCTTAAGTATGATGAAAAGAAAAAAGAAGCAACTTATGTTAGATTCCCTGAAAGAAGCGAATTAAATCCTGAAATTAGTGAATCATTAATTGTTGAATATTATAGTAGAGTTTAATCTCTACTTTTTTTATAAAAAAACTATTGATTATTCAATAGTTATTTTTCATTTAACTTAGCCTGAGCTGCAGCTAAAATAGCAATTGGTATTCTATAAGGAGAGCAAGATACATAATTAAGTCCTATCTTATGACAGAATTCTACAGTTGAAGGATCTCCCCCTTGTTCACCACAAATACCTAATTTTAATTTTTGTTTCTTATTACGTCCCTTACGAACAGCCATTTCTATTAATTTACCTACTCCTCTTTGATCTAACTGAGCAAATGGATCATTAGTAAAAATAGAATTGCTATAATAATAATCTAAGAACTTTGTAGCATCATCTCTCGAAAAACCATAAGTCATTTGAGTTAAATCATTAGTTCCAAAACTAAAGAAGTCTGCCTCTTTTGCAATTTCATCTGCTAGAAGAGCTGCTCGTGGAAGTTCTATCATTGTACCTATTTTATAATTAAGTTTTATTTTTTCTCTTGATAAAATACCCTCTGCTGTTTCGATAATAATATCCTTTAAATATTTTAATTCTCTTACATCGCTAATTAAAGGTATCATAAGTTCTGGTTCTACTAATAACTTTTTCTTATGAATATTAACAGCTGCCTCAATAATAGCCTTAGTCTGCATAACAATAATTTCTGGATAAGTTATAGCTAATCTACAACCACGGTGCCCCATCATTGGATTTGCTTCCTTTAATTTTTCTATTCTTGTAAGTAAATCATTATATTTTATCTTTAAATCATTAGCCAAGATCTCAATTTCTTTTTTTTCTTTTGGTAAAAATTCATGTAGTGGAGGATCCAAATATCTTATAGTAACGGGTTTGCCCGCCATTATTTCAAATATCTTTTCAAAGTCGGCTTGTTGATAAGGTAAGACTTTCTCTAAAGCTTTTTCTCTTTCCTCTTTTGTCTCTGCTAAAATCATTTCCCTGAAACTAAAGATTCTCTTTTCTTCAAAAAACATATGTTCTGTACGGCATAATCCTATACCTTCCGCTCCAAAGTTAATTGCTTTTTCTGCATCCCTTGGAGTATCAGCATTAGTTCTAACTCCTAGGTCTCTAACTTCATTAGCCCACAACATAAATGTTTTAAAATTACCACCTATCTCTGGATCAACTGACTCTATTTTATCAACATAAACACTGCCTGTTGAACCATCTAAAGATAAATAGTCTCCTTCTTTTAGG
>CAYWKX010000055.1:7375-7588 GCA_964459185.1 uncultured Muribaculaceae bacterium
TGATGGTTTTATTTTGATGGTTTATTACTAATGATTCACAACCACAAACACAACATCTACCCATTCCCCTTGCTACCACTGCAGCATGAGAAGTCATTCCTCCACGGATAGTTAAAATACCCGCTGCTAAATTCATTCCTTCAATATCCTCAGGTGATGTTTCTAATCTAACTAAAATAGTTGACTCATTTTTATGTTCAACAATATCTTCGG
>CAYWKX010000056.1:0-7530 GCA_964459185.1 uncultured Muribaculaceae bacterium
CGCTTCTCCCAAAGTATAACCCGCGAATGTTCTAGCTATTTCCATAATCTGTTCTTGATAAACAATTATTCCATAAGTTGGTCTTAAAATAGACTCTAAATTAGGATGAAGGTAATCAATCTCTTCTTTTCCTTCTTTTCTTTTTATGTAGGTATCAATATTATCCATAGGACCAGGTCTATATAATGCAATTGCAGCGACAATATCATCAAAACTACTTACTTGGAGTTTTTCTAAAAATCTTTTCATCCCAGGTGACTCAAATTGAAAGATACCATCAGTATCTACTTTTTTAAAGATATCAAGAGTTTTTTTATCATTTAATGGTATTTTTTCAAAAGTAATATTTAATTTCTTATCGCGATTAATATTATCTATAATCTCCTTGATTAAGGTAAGATTAGCAATACCTAAAAAATCCATTTTTAATAGGCCTAGATTCTCTAAATAATTCATTGAATAAGCCGTTACATATTGCCCTAATTGATTCTTATATAATGGAACATACTCATCAATATCATACTTACTCATAATTATCCCAGCAGCATGGACTGAAACATGTCTAGGTAAGCCCTCTAAATGAGTAGCTATCTCAAATAATTTTTTTATATCAGAAGAGGAATTTACTAATCTTTTAATTTTAGTTGATTCTTGGTATGAAGTTAATAGACCTTCTTGAATTAGTGATTTACTTATTTCATCCACTAAAGATAAATTTAGATTCATTACTCTACCTACATCCCTTATTACTTGTTTAGCCCCCAAAGTATTAAAAGTAATAATACCAACGACTTTTTTATCACCATATTTATTTGTGACATAGTCGATTACTTCATTTCTTCTTTCAGCATCAAAATCAATATCAATGTCAGGCATTGTTACTCTCTCTGGGTTTAGGAATCTTTCAAACAAGAGATTATATTCAATTGGATCTATATCAGTAATACCTAAAGTATAACTAACTAAAGACCCCGCAGCACTACCACGACCGGGGCCTACTAAAATATTATTGAATTTTGCATATTTAACATAATCCCAAACTACTAAAAAATAGTTACAGAAACCCATTTTATTAATAATATTTAATTCATAAGTTAATCTCTCTTGATAAAGATAAGGCACTTTATTATTTAATCTTTTTTGTAATCCCTTTTTACATAATTCTGTTAAATATTTATATGCATCTATTTTCTCATTATAAACAGGTAATAGGTCACTATTATATCCTATCTGTACCCGACACATATTACTAATATCTTCCATATTTTTTCTTGTTTCTTCGTCAGTTACAATGGAAAACTCCCTATTACTTAGTAGATGTTTACCTTTTTGGGTATTTAATTCATATTCTCCAAGTATTTTACCTAGTTTAATCATCTTGGCATAATCTAGGTATTGATAATCCTCTTGATTTAAATAGGAAACGTCGTTAATAAACACTTTTTTATCCGTGACTTGTTCCTTTTCCTCCTGATTGGAATATCCAACATATTTGTCATCATAATAATTATAGATTTCCTTATCATAAAATAAAAAAGGCATAATCAAAATAAGATTATCTTTATAATATTTTAAATCTTCTTTTGTTATATCCCTTTCAGATACTATGGTCGATAATTTAATTAAATTTTCATATCCAGCATTGTTTTTAGCTAATAATATTATTTTTTTTTCTTCAATAGTAAGTTCTATCCCAATAAGGGGTTTAATATTATTTTCTTGACATTCTAAATAAAACTCGATAACCCCGAACATATTATTATGGTCGGTAATAGCTAAAGAGGTGTATCCTAATTCTGTTGCCTTACTAACTAGTTTCTTAATATCACAAAGACTTTCTAATATAGAATAACTAGTTTTAACTTGTAATGCATACATAATTTACACCTCCATAATTAAAAGCGAAATAATAAGTAAGCTACTAAGAGGCTAGCCAAAGCCGCAATCCCCGCTAAGGCAGCTATCCCAGCAAATCCCCTACTTTTAAAGCCAATATCACTACCAAATACTCCTCTTAAACCTCCAAAATTCCTTCTTACTGCATACTGATTCCTTTTTGGGTTCATCGATTCAGCTAGTTTATAATTTTTTCCTTTTACCAAGCCAGGATTATAAGCATTAGTTGACTCGATTCTCAAACCGGCCTCATCACCCTTTTCGTTGATATAATCGGCATCAATCGGTTCAATATTAAGAGGTTGTTCTCCCATAGTTGGTTGTTCAGCAACTATTGGTTGGTCTTGTGGTGTAATCATCCCTTCTCCTGGGAAAAGATCATTATAATTAGTTGCGGGTTGATTGTTATCTTGATTATTAACTCTGTTTACTTCTGAATTAGGATTCATATTATTCCTCACTTTCTTTTATTTTCACTTACTAAACTTACTTCTTCGGTCAGTTGTTTTATTCGTTCAATTATTCTTCTTGCTTTTACTCTATCTATATCTTTAGAAGAAATACTTAAATGTTCTTCTAATTCTTTTAAGTTTAAATTAGATGTAAAAAATGTTGCTAACCCTTCATCCATACGATATTGTAGAATGGTCCCCAGGACTTCATCCCTGGCCCAGCTAGTAGAAGTTTCCGCACCAATATCATCTAGTAGTAAGAATTCTACTTTCTTCATTTTATTAAAATCTAAATCATAATTATTCCCAAAAGATTCTTTTAATTTTCGAAGTAGTTCTGGATAGTAAATAATAGCTACTTTATGTCCATTTCTAGCAAACTCATTTAACATTGCTGAAACTAAATATGTTTTACCACAACCAAAGTTACCTGTCAAATATAATCCTTTTGTTTTTTTATCTTCCTTATACTTATCTAAATATTCTTTTATTTTCTTAATAATGGGAAATCTATTTTTATCATCTAGGTCTATTTCTTTCATCGAAGCATTTTTTATTTCCTTGGGCATATCAAATAAGTAAACATTCTCCTGATAAGAATTCTTAGTTTCTAATTCCTTCTTTTTCTTACAGGCTATGTAACTAAAAACTAGGTTGTCATTTTCAACGCTAGGATAAAAGACATATCCTTCAACTTCATTTCTACACTCTAAAATATTTTTACATTTAGCACAGTTATTTAACTCTCTAGCAGATTCTTCTAATTTTGTTGTATATTTCATTAATTCTTTGTTAGGTAATTTTAAGGAACCAACAATTTTTTTGAAAGTAGGATTATTACCCAAACTATCATTATAATCTTTTTCTAGTTTATATTTATTACTATGATAGTTTTCCTTTACTATTTTGGTCATACTTTTCATTATTGGTACTCCTTCAACATCTCTTCTAGCTTGGCCTTTTCTTCGTCAGTTACTTCCTTTTTTATTATTTCTTTATCAAACCATTCTGGTATATCTCTTTTCTTTATTATATCATTATTTTTAGGGTTTTGCTTATGATATTTTTTATGTTCTTTTTCCGCTAGAGACATTGCATCCTCAACTGTTTCAATATTTAGTCTTTTCCATTGACCTGCTAAAGTCTCAACAAAAGCTCTATTTAACTTATTATTGTTAGTCTTAAGAGTATAATCTAATAGAACATTAACTACCCCTGGAGTTAACCCATAATCGGCAATTAAATCTTCAACTAATCGTAAATCTCTTCTAATTGGCTTAGAGCCATTATTTTTACTACATAAGAGATCTGAAGGAGATATTGTTTCAAAAGTATAAATCATCTTTGCACGATTTGAAGTATCCCCAACTGGTTTTCTCAAATATTCTGGTTGAGTATTATCGACAATACTAGGTAGTATTCCCCCATTATCAAATTGATAATAATTGCGACAATTCTTTCTTAACTCTTCTTTACTAATAGTCCCTCTCTCATTTAAACAACCCTTTATAATATGCTGCATCTTCATCGCATCTATATCGTATATAAAAGATAAATTAACAATTAATTCTTTTATTTCTTTAGTAAACATCTTCTCTAAATCCCAACTTTTGGGTAGAGAAGAAAGCAAAAAAGCAAAATCAAAATTACTATTAATATTTAATTTTAGTTTATTATATTTACGAATATCATCATTAACAACTTCATAAGAAGTTAAAGGCACTGAATCAAACACTTTATTAAAAGGTTCTGTTATATCGATATAATCTCCAATATTTAGCTTAGGTAATTTAAAATAATTAATAATCTCTTCGTACCCTTTTTTACCCAAATTATTATATAAAACCACATTTAAAATTGGATGATTTAGAAATTCCGAGGCAGAAAGGGGTGAATATAATTGATAAATATAATGATTAATATTATCCTCTTTAACATAAGTTTTAAGTAACCCAATTGCTTCTAATTTTCTTCTAGCATTGATAATTTCTTTTAGAGATAAATGCATATTGGTAACTAAATGATGATGAGTATATTCTTTCCCAATCACTTCTAGCTTATCCAAATCAGACCATAATGAAAAATATAACATAATAGGCAAAGGCCCAATCAATGGTTGATACAGCATATTTAATATTTTTCTATCTTCATTATTAATAATGCTTTTATTAACAACGGTATATATGTCCGCGGGTAACAAATTATATTCCTTCATTTAAATCACTTTCCTAACTATATTTTATAATAAATAAGGGGCTTTGTAAAGCAAAATAAATAGACTGGACAACATAATAATATGATTTTTTTTAATATAGATTTTTGTTGTCAAAAAATAGCGGAAATGATATAATAAATTAGATGATAAAGGAAGTGGTTTTTTTGCGAAGATTAAGTATCCAGAAGGTATTTTCATTAGTTAGTTTTTGTTTTATTCTAAGTTGTGTTATTTTTTATGGGTACCGTTTTACTAAACTTTATATTAATAACCATAAAACTACCGAAACAACCTCAAATTCCATTGCTGTTAAAATAAAAGAAGATAACTTTGGAAAAAATCATTTTCAGAATTTAAAAGGGGAATATTATTTTAGAGGCTCTAAAATAGATAATAATTATATTAAATATTCTAACTTAATTTGGAGAATAATAAAATTAGATTATAATAATGATGTAAGACTTGTTTTAGATAACTCTATTACCAGTCTTGCCTACGGTAAGGATATAACCGCTTATGATGATTCCTATATCAATCTTTGGCTAAATAACAATAGTGGCGATTACACGGGAATATTAGAAAATAATTTAAATAATGTGACAACTTATCTTAACAAAGTAAATATTTGTATTGATGAAATAACTACGATTGAATCTAATTGTAGTAAAAAAAACTCTGATTATTATTTAGGTTTACTGTCTATTGAAGATTATATAAAGGCTGGTTTAATAGAAAGTTATCTAATAAATGGGGAAAATATATATTTATCTAACCCTGATGAAGAAGGAAATATTTGGTATATAAATAGTGAGGGTAAATTAAATACAACTGATGGCTCCATCAGCATGGGTGTTAGACCCGTAATATCCTTAAAAGGTTCTTTGGATTATCTATCAGGTGATGGTAGTAAGAATAATCCTTATGTAATCGAAAATGAATCTTCCTATTTTGGGGGTTATGTAAAATTAGGCGATGATATTTGGAGAGTTTATGATGAAAAAGATGATGAGCTAAGATTAGTTTTAAATGATTATATAAAAAAGGATGGAGAAAATTTAAAATTACAATTTTCCTATGGTAGTTCATATTTTAATGATACAAAAGTGGGGACTGCTCCATATTATATGAATAATAATTTTTTAAATAATCTAAGTTATAAAGATATTGTTAAATATACAACTTGGCCAAATGGCTACTATGGTGATAGTAACGATTATGATTATAAAGATGCCCTAGATACTAGTATTGAAAGTAAGGTAGCTTTCTTAAGTATTGGTAATGTTATCTTTGATGGCTTAGAAAATTACTTTTTAATGAGTGGGATTACCACTAGTGGTAGCTCAATATATACAATTCAAAAAGATTATAAATTGTTTGGCAAGATTGCTACAAACAAAACCTATTTGGTCCCAACAATTTGTATAGATAAGAAAGATTTAACTCAAGGTAAAGGAACAATCAATAATCCTTACGAAAGGTAGTATGATATGAGAAGGAGAAAAAAACGTTTAAGAAAAACGACAATTATGTTTATAATTATGGATATAATTGTAGCTTTTTGTTTCTTTTTGGCATATGGTCCATATGATAAATTAAGAAATTTATATGTTACCACGGCGATGAAGACGATGAAGCACCAGTATTTAGCTTATATCTTTTATTCAGAAAGCACAATCCAAAAAATATTAGATAGCAATTATTTTGTAGCAATTGAGGAAGAGGTTAATTTAGATGATATTGTTATCGATACTGGTGAAAAAGACAATTATAACAACGAATATGATGAAAGAATTTTAACAAGAGATGAGGGGAACGATCTCTATAAAATATTAAAGGTTAAAATAGGAATTTCGGATGCCTTCTTAGTAGCTATATATGATCCAAGGAAGGTTCAATTGATTTCAACTGAAGAGTTTACTGCAACCTCATATGAAAGAATTTTAACAATGTGCAAAAGATATGGTGGTTCTGTTTGTATTAATGGTGGTGGGATGATTGATCATGGTACTGGATCAGGGATTCCTATTGGTTATGTTATTGAGGATGGAGTTATAACCTGGTGTGATGGTGATTCTAGTGTTAAAAGAGGAAATATTATTGGTATGACTGGTGAAGGAAAGCTTAAACTTATGAGTAATGCCACTGGTGATGAAGCTTTGGAGGCTGGTATTGTCGATGCTTTAGAATTTGGACCATTCTTAATAGTTAATGGTAAAGCTATGACTATCGTTGGGGAACCTTGGGGTAGGGCTCCAAGAGTAGCAATCGCCCAAAGAAAAGATGGGGTAATGCTCTTTCTAGTCGCTGATGGGGAAAATTACATAAGTGGTCCTAGTCTAGAGGAGGTAATTGATACTCTACTTCTATACGGAGCATATAATGCCGCCAATCTTGATGGAGGCCATTCAACTACCTTAATAGTAAATGATAAACTATATAATAATCCCCCTAGCTTGGCTAAAAACCAGGGTGGAAGATATGTTGTTACAGGTTGGGGATTAATTCCATAAAAAAACTGCTTAGGCAGTTTTTACTTTTAAGTCAGTAATTTTTATTTCTTTTTCATTATTAATAATTTTATCAATAATAATATTCTCAATATTAGAGGATATTATTTTATCTATTTGTCTAGCTCCAAATTCTTCGTAATTTGATAGAGAAACAATATTATCTATAACACTATTAGTAATTGTTAAATTAATATTTTTAGCCCCATATTTTTCTTTTAATTTAGTCAATTTGTTTTTTATTATTTTTCTAATATTTTCTTTAGTCAATTTATTAAAAATAATAATATTATTAATTCTATTAATAAAGGAAGGATTGAACTCCGTTTTTAATTTAGATAATGCATTATCAGTTCCCTTACTAAAACCAACACTATTCTTTTCAAACCCAATATTAGTAGTCATAATAACAATATTATTATTAAACTTTATTATATTACCTTGATTATCTTTTATCTTG
>CAYWKX010000057.1:0-7528 GCA_964459185.1 uncultured Muribaculaceae bacterium
TTTTTTATGAGTTATTTATTTGATCGTCAACTTCAACCAATTTAAGTATTTCATCAAATGTGGTAAAACCTGCGATTACTTTATATAAACCATCTTGTAACATTGTTATTACATCTTTGTTATAAACTAGTTTACGAAGTTCTTCTTTTCTAATACCAGAACTAATTGCATCTCTTATTCCTTGATTGATTACTAATACTTCCTGAATAGCTACTCGGCCTTTATAACCATGACCACATGCATCACAGTCACCTGGTTCATACACTTGTTTTACTTCTGTCCCTAGAACAGCTTTAAACATATTTTTTTCATATTGAGTAGTATCTCTTAATACTTTGCACTTATCGCACAATTTCCTAGCTAATTTTTGAGAAACAATACCTGTTAAAGCAGAAGCTAATAAGTATCTTTCAACATCCATATCTAGTAATCTTTCAATTGTATTTAATGAGTTATTTGTGTGGATTGTTGATAATACTAAATGCCCAGTTATTGAAGCTCTAACGGCAATTTGAGCGGTTTCACTATCACGGATCTCACCGATCATAATTACATTTGGGTCTTGTCTTAAAATGCTTCTTAAAACTGTTGCAAAATTCAAACCTATATCACTATTAACTTGAACCTGATTAGCTCCAATTATATCCATTTCGACTGGGTCCTCAACTGTAACTAGATTGGCTCCATCAACATTTAGTTTTTGTAAGAAAGAGTAAACGGTTGTTGATTTACCAGTACCGGTAGCTCCAGTTACTAGAATAATTCCATTTGGGGAACTTAACATTTTCAAAATTTTCTTATAATTCAATTCACTGAAATACAAATATTCAATACCCTTTAAACTCATTGAATAATCTAAAATACGAATGGCGATTTTCTCCCCATTTTTAGTAGGTAAGGAAGCAACACGCAAATCTAGATTACGACCTCTTAAGT
Source organism: uncultured Muribaculaceae bacterium (assembly GCA_964459185.1). Lineage (GTDB taxonomy): Bacteria > Bacillota_I > Bacilli_A > RF39 > UBA660 > CAYWKX01. The sequence goes on from CAYWKX010000057.1 coordinate 937, forward strand.
TAGTTTTTATAGCTCCGTCTTGAGGCAACCTTGTTTCAGTTATATTCATTCCAGATAATATTTTTATTCTTGTAACAATATTCTGTCTTATTTCATTTGGTATTTTTGCATATGTCTTTAGTATCCCGTCTAGTCTGATTCTAACTTTTAAATTATCTTCCATTGGGTCTAAGTGAATATCGCTAGCACCCATGTCAACTGCAGACAAAATGATCTCGTTAACAGCATCAACGACTGGCATTTTTGAGAAATCAAATGTTTTATCCATGGCAACCCGCTTCTTTCTTTTTAAAAAGGACTAGATTTTATTCTAAATATATTATATAATATATTTAGAATATAAGCAATAAGAAAGTGGAGTAAAAATGAAAAAAGTTAATAATAAGGGTTTTATGTTAGTGGAAGTAATAATTACATCAGCCATTATAATTGGAGCCATGGTAAGCTTATATGTAAGCTTTAATAGATTATATATAGTATATAATGAAAGAGGCAAATATTATGATGTTGATGGATTATATGCAGCAAAAGTGGTTGAGGATTATTTAATTGATGAATTAGTCATAAACAACTTAATATCAGGTAACAATGATTATCATAATTTATTAGAATCTAATTCTGCTTGTAAAAATGGTTATTGTTGTAGTTCAACTTATTTTAATGTTGACCAACGGACTTATTGTAATGAAGTAATAGAACATTATGATATTACATGTTTATATTTTGCAAAAAATACAACATTAGCTTTAGAAGGAATAAAACAAGGTAATCCTGGCAACGATACCCTTAATGAGTATATTGATTATTTGGAAAAAAGTGATGAGTTTTCTTCTGAATATAGCTATATATTTATTTTAGAAGAAAAGAAATCAGACGCTGATTATTATTATGCTAATTTAAAGGTTAGGTGAAATAAGTGAGATTAAATAAAAAAGGATATCTATTAGTTGAAGTGATCATTTCTTCAGTTTTAGCATTAATTTTAGCATATTTTCTAATTGATATAACTGTTGATCTAAAGAACAGGAATAGCGACAATTATATTGACACAGTACTAGCGACTGACAAAGCTTTAATTACTAAAGAAGTAATGAATGACATTAACAATTATGAATTAGTTGGGGTAGCTAAAATAGGCGATTACCAAGTAAATTTAACCTTCTATGATGAAGAAGCAGATGCACAGTTTAGTAAATCATTAACTATTGATGCTAATAGTAGAATAGTTTCTTATGGTAATTTTTCTAAGCAATTAGCGGAAGAACTGAATGTTAATGAATTAACTGTTACTTGTGAGACGGGTAATACAAATTGTGCTAATTCAAATGGGATATTATATATAAATTTATCTGCAAATACTAACTATTCTAAAGTGGATTATGGCATTAATTTATTAATACCATATAATGGGAAAACTGTTATATCCTTTCCAGAAGGAGGATCTAATCATCCAATGCTACCTGGAGGGATGGTTGCCGTCTATTATGATGAAACTAGTAATGTTTGGAAGAAAGCTGATACAACCAATTTAAACCCTAGCTACCAATGGTATGACTATGAAAATAAGAAATGGGCTAATGCTATATTATTATCTAGTGGCAGTAGGGATGCTTATATGGCTAATGCGCCAGGAACAACCATATTAGATAGTGATATTTTAGGTTATTATGTTTGGATACCAAGATATAAATATAAGGTTTGGAATATTAACAAGGTAGTAAATGTTGATTCTTATAATGCTCTAACTGTGGGGATAGATATTGTTTTTGAAACGGGAACAAATTCAACAGGAACAATAGATTGTACAACTACACCTTATTCCTTTGCGAATCCTTCATCCTCTGTACCTAATGAAACTTGTGTAGGGGCAAATGGAGATTATTTTACCCATCCAGCCTTCGCTTTTGGTGGTAAACAACTAACAGGATTTTGGGTTGGGAAATTTGAAACAACTGGTGATTCAGCGACCCCAACGGTTTTACCAAATAGTCGACCAATAATACCTAATAATATCTCAACCCCGTTTAATATATCTCAAATGTTTGATTCGTCACGATATCTAACAAGTGCTGGAGTAATTCAAACGGATGCTCATCTGATGAGGAATATGGAATGGGGAGCAGTTGTTTATTTAATAAATAGTAAATATGGTAGATGCGTTAATAATGTTTGTACGGAAGTGGATTCTAACTTTGGTAGAAATACTGGGGGAAATAATTACCAGGTAAATACCAACCAAGCTGCAACGAGTAATATCTATGGGATATATGATTTATCCGGAGGAACAACTGAGATAGTTATGGGGAATATGTCTAGTGGTTCAGGTAGTTATACATTTTACCCTTCTTCAAGTGGTTTTTCTATAGATTGGTATAGCACAATAGATAATCAAAAATATTTAGATACTTATGCTTATGGGAAATCAAGTACTGATCAGACCGCCTTTAACCGTAGTAGATTAGGAGATGCTATGGGAGAAGTAATGATACGTACAGGCAACCGTGGGGCTTGGTATGGAGATTCTTCAAATTTTTGTTCTGGTAAAACTCCCTGGTTTAGCCGTGGTTATTTTTCAGGTCCTTCGACATCAAGAGGAATATTTAGCTTTAGTTGTACAACTGGAACAACCTCTAATCAGTATTCCTTTCGTTCAGTACTCTCACAATAGAATTTTTATAAATATTATATTATTTTCGACAATATTTTTAAATAAATAGATATATACTTTCTCTGGTGATAAAATGAAAATTAAAATAAAGAGAGTAGTTATACCTATTTTTTTATCAATAATATTTGGTCTTGCATGTGGTAAATTAGTTTATAATATCTATGGGGAGGAAACAGGATTGGCTTTTGGTAACAATAAAATATATTTATTACAAAGTGGTGCTTATAGTTCATATGATAGTATGAGAGCTAGTACGGTAGGATATAATTATGTTTATTATTTAGAGGATGATCTGTATAAAGCCATAATTGGGGTTACTAAAGATGAGAACAATATTGAAAAAATAAAGGATGTTTATAAAGAAGAAGTAGTTATCAATGAATATTATTTAAATGATGATGAAATAAATGATGAACTAAAAAAATATGATTTGGAATTAGCTAAGGCAAATGAAATGGATAAAATTAAGGAAATAATTTTAAACATGCTCAATTTATATAAAAAAGAAGATATTAAGTTAACAAAAATGGGTTAAATTGTTTGACATTTTTATTGTTTTAAGATAGAATTATATGTGGACTTATGGAGTAGTACTCAAGAGGCCGAAGAGGCGCCCCTGCTAAGGGTGTAGACCGGGAAACTGGTGCGAGAGTTCAAATCTCTCCTACTCCGCCATATATTTATTAAACTCTTATATTTAAGAGTTTTTTTTTATTTGGATAAATGTTTTAGGGATTGATTTTTAATTAAAAAGATTGTAAAATAATATAAGGAGGGAAGAAAGATGAAGAAAAAAGACATTATTTTAATTGGTATTGTAATTTTGGTTATAATTTTGACTATTTTTGTAGTAGATAGAAAATCTAATTCTAATAAAGTAGTTATTGAAAAGCCTGTTACATTAACTGGTGAATCAGGGGTGGTAACAAATGCTACCTATCCACAATATGAAGAATTAATAACAGCAGGAGATCCATTCATGGTGACTATTATTCAAACAGGTTGTTCCTATTGTGAAAAGTTTGAACCTGTTCTGGAAGAAGTTGTGTCAGAATATAATTTGCCAGCCTATTACTTAAATATTTCTAATTTGACAAGTGAAGAAGTACAGTCTTTAAATCAATCTAATTCTTATTTAAAGAGAAACCAATGGGGGACTCCCACAACTCTTATTTTAGTAGGGGATAAAGTTATAGATTCTATTGGTGGTTATATTGAAAAGGATGGATTAGTAACTTTTCTTGAAGACAATGTTTTAATGGGTGAAGAATAATGAGCCAAACCTACGAAAAGATAAAAAGTTTCAAGAGAAAATATCCTTTGACAATTGCATGGAGATTAAAACAGCATTGTAAAATAATGGATATGCATGTAAATCCTGGAGAAAAAATATCATATATTTTTGCGGCCCAAAAGAGTGAAAGTGTATTTAGTTTATTTAGTACATATGCAGTTGCTTTAACTGATAAAAGATTACTAATTGGGACTAAAAGATTACTTTTTGGATATTTCTTTACCGCTATTACTCCAGATATGTTTAATGATTTAGCAGTTAGAAAAGGTATTCTTTGGGGAAGGGTTACTATTGATACTATTAAAGAAGTAGTTGTTCTATCAAATATTGATCCAAATGCATTAGATGAAATAGAAACTAATATTACTGAGAAGATGATAAAAGAAAAGAAAAAATATGGATTAAGTGCCAAATAGGCACTTTTTTTATTTAGTTACATATTTTATATTAGGAAGTGATTATATGTATGATATTTATACGATAGAAAACGGGGATACAATAGAAACGATTGCTAGAAAATATAATACTTCACCATCGGTTTTGTATCAGATAAATAATTTAACATCAGGTTCATTTTTAACTCCAGGTACAACACTTATTGTCCCTAAAAAGAGTAGCAACTATTTTGAATATTACAATGTTCAAACTGGGGATACTTTATTTGGAATAGCTAGAAATAATAACGTTGATTATAAATTATTAGCAATGATAAATGGATTGGATGTTAATGATTATATTTATCCTAATCAAACAATCATGATACCTAAAAGGGGTGTTAGTTTTTATGTAACTAAAGAAGGAGATACCCTAAATAATGTCCTTGATAATTTTAAAACCGATATAAATAATTTGATAAGGCAAAATAGCAGAATATATCTATTACCAGAGCAATTAATCGTTTACAAACAAAATTGAGAAAAATAAAAAATTTTTCTTTTTTTATGGTATAATTAATAGAGATAGAGAGGTATAGATATGGTATTTAGAAAACCCTATGCAGTTTTAATTAAGAACTTTAAGAAAATTCATTTAGTTTTAACGGGGTTAATTATTTATTTAATATTTAAAACAAGCGATGTTGTAGATTTTTATAAAGATTATTTAAACAGTTTAGTAAGTAGTGAAAATGCTTCATCTTATATAAGCGGTCTAATGTATATTTTTCTCTTATTAATAATTGGTATTTCTATTATTATTTACTTATTGATGCGTTATAAAAAGAAACCAAATTTATTATATTTATTAGTAGTGGTAGCATATATAGTTATTTTTATGGTATTTATTGTTACCTCAATTAATCTAAATGCTTTAGAAAGAGATGTTTTTGATCCTAAAAATTTTAGATTAATTAGAGACATATTAAGGATATCATTAGCACTTGAATATATTTTATTTATTCCAATGTTAATTAGGACTTTGGGCTTTGATATTAAAAAATTTGATTTTGCCAAAGATTTATATGAATTAAATATTGATGTAACAGATAATGAAGAAGTAGAATTGGTTGTGGGGGTAGATACTGAAAAGATAAAAAGAAAAGGGAGAAGAAAACTAAGGGAATTTAAGTATTATTATGAAGAAAATAAAATTTTTATAAATATCATTTTGGCAGTAATTATTGGAGTAATTATTATTTATGGAATATTAAATATAAAAATATTTAATAGAGTATATAAAGAAAACGAAGTCTTTTCTAGTAAGAATTTCAATATAGAAGTAGAAGAGAGTTATTTAACAAGCAAAAAATATGATGGTACAGATGTAGGTTATAATGATACAAGTTATATTATTGTTAAACTAAATATAAATAGTAAATATGATGAGTTAACTCTTAATCCCAAAGATTTTATTTTAGTTATAAAGAGGAAAACTTTTCTTCCTACTAGAAAATATTATGGATTTTTTTCTGATTTAGGAAATGGTTATAAGAATCAAACTTTTACTGCCGGTAATACTAAAACTTATCTTTTGGTTTATAATATTGAAGATCATTATATTAAAGAAAGAATGATTTTAAGATATGAACTTGATTATAAAAATGAGGTAAGGGATGATCTCAAAATTAGATTAAACCCGGTTAATTTAGATGAGAAAACTTTAGTAGGAGAATATGATTTAAAAGATACAATTAATTTCAAAGATTCTATATTAAATGCTAGTAATTTTACTATAAGTGATTTTAGTATAAAAGATAGTGATGTTTATGAATATGAAGTTTGTTCAGAGGGAGAATGTTATACTAAATCATCGATAATAAGAAGTGGTAGGGATAAGGCAATTCTATATTTAGGGATAACATCTAGCTTTTCGGATACTTATATCATTATTAACAATTATAGTTTGATAGAATATTATGGTAAATTAAAATACATCACTGATAGTGGTGAAAAAACGAGTACTATTATTGATAAAACTCCAAATTCCGCGATTGATGTATTATATTTAGAAGTAAATAAGGATATATCCGCGGCATCTAAAATTTGGTTAGAATTTAGTGTTAGGGGGAAAGAATATCTTTATTATTTGAAAGGAAGTTATTAAAATAACTTTCTTTCATATTATATATTGAAAAAATGTTATTTATTTGATATAATCTTCAAGCTGTTTAAGAATTTCAGCTGGATTGAAGT
>CAYWKX010000058.1:0-7419 GCA_964459185.1 uncultured Muribaculaceae bacterium
CCATGAATATACAAAAGAATTATTTGGTAAGGATTATGTTTATAGGGCTGGTACAGTAGGAACAGTAGCAGATAAAACTGCCTTTGGTTTTGTTCAAGGATACTTTGAAGATAAAGGAATAATCGATGTTCGAAGAGCAGAAATTGAAAGATTATCACTAGGTTGCATTGGGGTAAAAAGAACAACTGGACAACATCCTGGAGGGATAGTTGTGGTACCTGATTACATGGATATCTATGATTTTACACCATACCAATTCCCAGCGGAAGATACTTCTAGTAAATGGAGAACAACTCAGTTTGAATATCACGCTATTGAAGATAACCTGTTAAAATTAGATATTCTTGGACATGATGATCCGACTATGTTAAAAACACTTATGGATATGAGTAAGATGAAGATTGAAGATATTCCTATGGATGATGAAAAGGTATTAAGTTTATTTTCATCTCCGGAGGCTTTAGGTGTAACTGAAGAACAAATAATGTGTGAAACCGGATCAATTGGATTACCAGAGACTGGAACTAAGTTTGTTATTGGGTTATTATCAGAAACTAGACCGAAAACTTTTGCGGAAATGGTTAAGATTTCAGGTTTATCTCATGGGACTAATGTTTGGGCTAATAATGCTCAGGAATTAATTAGAAATAAAGTAGTACCTTTTAAGGATGTTATTGGATGCCGTGATGATATTATGACTAACCTAATCAATTGGGGAATGGCCTCCAAGGATGCCTTCAAGATAATGGAGTTTGTTCGTAAAGGTAAACCAAAGAAAGATCCAAAAGGGTGGGAAGAATTAGCTAACAAAATGAAAGAAGCTAATATACCAGATTGGTATATTGAAAGTTGTCGTCGTATTGAATATATGTTCCCTAAAGCTCACGCTACTGCTTATATCATGATGTGCTGTCGTGTTGCTTGGTACAAAGTATATCAACCCATTAATTATTATTCTGCTTATTTTTCAATTAGATGTGCAGATTTTGATATTGATGTGATGATAAATGGCTATAATGCTATTAAGAATAAAATTATTGAACTAAACAACAAAGGATTTGATCGTAAAAATAAGGAAGATGCTATCCATGATGTTTTAGAATCAGCTTTAGAGATGACAGCTAGGGGATTCAGCTTTACTAATTTGGATCTTTATAAGTCACATTATAAGAATTTCGTTATAGGTGAAGATGGTAAAAGTTTAATTCCACCTTTCAGAAGTATTGATGGATTGGGGGATGTTGTAGCTAACAATATATATGAAGAAGCTAAAAAGAATCCTTTCTTATCGATCGAGGATTTTGCTAATAGATGCAAGGTATCAACCACAATAGTAGATAAAATGCGAACAATGGGATTATTTTATGACCTGCCAGAAACTAGCCAATTAAGCTTGTTTTAGATAATGTTGTACATTATCTTTTCTTTAATATACAAAAATATAGTAATCTAAATTATTAAAATAATGATATAATAAAAAAAGGTGATACTATGAAAAAAGTAATTTTAGTCGATGGTAATAATTTATTATTTAGAAGTTATTACGCCACTGCTTATACAGGAAATATAATGAAAAATAGTGAGGGATTTCCTACTAATGCTTTATTTGGCTTTGTTAATATGATGAATAAAATAATAATGGAAGAAAAGCCTTCTTATATCGCGGTAGCTTTTGATGTTGGTAAAACTTTTCGTCATGAGCAATATGAAAATTATAAAGAAGGACGAATTGAAATGCCTGATGACTTAAGATTACAATTCCCTATCGCTAAAAAAATTCTAGATGCCATGGGTATCAAATATCTAGAATGTGATAATTATGAAGCTGATGATATTATAGGCACATTAGCTAGGATGGTTGATGAAAATGATGATTTCATTGCTACCGTTATAAGTAGTGATAGAGATTTATTACAACTTATTTCCTCTGACGTTGATGTCAAATTATTAAGACAGAAAGATTATATTAAAATGAATAGAGATATTTTCTTTGAAACATATAAGATAGAACCAATTAGAATTATTGATTTAAAGGGTTTACAAGGAGATAGTTCTGATAATATTAAAGGTGTAAAGGGTATTGGAGAAAAAACAGCATTAAAGTTATTACAAGAATATAATTCTATTGAAAATATTTATGAAAATATAAATAAAATAAGCGGCTCAGTTAAAACTAAATTAGAAAGTGGTAAAGAGGATGCTTTTGTTAGCAAAAAACTTGCTACTATTTGTAAGGATGCCCCTTTAAATGTATCTTTAGAAGATATTACTTATGAAAAAGAGAATACCGAGGAACTTATTAAAATTTATAATGATTTGAATTTCTATTCATTACTAAAAAAAGTAGAGATTCCTAAAAATGAATCGGAATTTGAAATAAAAATAATAAAAGATTTAAAAGAAATTAATATTACTAAAGATTGTTCTATATATTTAGAATTAAATGATATTAATTATCATACAGCTAATATTTTAGGTATGGGTGTTTATAATGAAGAAGATTCGTTCTTTATTGACCTTAATTTATTAAAACAAAATCCTGATTTCTTAACTAAAATTAATAAATCTACTTATGATTTGAAGAAAACATACGTATCTTTAACGAGGCATAATATAAAATTAAATAATATTAATTTTGATTTAATGATCGCCGCATATTTACTTAATTATAATTTAAAGGAAGATATTGCTTATTTAGCTAATAGCATTAATTATCAAATGTCTTTTTATGATAAAAAAGAAGATTTAACTAAAGAAGATATTGCTAGAAGATGTATCGAAAGAGCAAAATTTATTTATGAAAATAAAGAGAGATTTACTTTAGAATTAGATAAGGAAGAAGTAACTAATTTATTTTTTGATATTGAAATGCCTTTATCTTTGGTTTTAGCTAAAATGGAATTAGAGGGTGTTAGAGTCAATACTTCTATTTTAGAAGAAATGAAGGAAGAATTAATAATTAAAATAGAATTAATTAGCAAAGATATATATAATTATGCTGGGGAAGAATTTAATATTTCCTCTCCTAAGCAACTTGGAGAAATTCTTTTTGTCAAATTAAAGATTCCAAGTGGTAAAAAGACTAAAACAGGATATTCTACCGATAATTCGGTTTTAGTTAAATTACAAGCAGATTATCCAATAATTGATAAAATTTTGGAGTACCGAATGTTAACAAAATTATATTCAACTTATATTGAAGGTATTCTTAATGTTATAAGTTCCGATGGTAAAATCCATACTATCTATACTCAAACCCTAACAAGGACGGGAAGATTGTCTTCCATTGAACCTAATTTACAGAATATTCCTGTTAGAAATGAATATGGAAGACTAATTAGAAAAGCCTTTGTTCCTGAGGATAATTCCTTAATGATGTCAGCAGATTATTCTCAAATCGAACTTAGAATATTTGCACATTTATCAAGTAATAAGGATTTAATTGAAGCTTTTAATAATAATATGGATATACATACTCACACAGCCATGGATATTTTCCATGTACCTTATGAAGGTGTAACTAAAGATATGAGGGGAAAAGCAAAGGCCGTCAATTTTGGAATATTATATGGTATTAGTAGTTTTGGTTTATCGGAGGATTTACAAATCTCAATGAAAGAATCCAAGGAGTTTATAAATACTTACTTTGAAACTTATCCAGGAATAAAAGATTATATGAATAAGATGATAGAAGGAGCTCATCAAACTGGTTATGTCAAGACTATAATGAATAGGAAAAGGATTATTGATGAATTAAATAATACTAATTATATGATTAAAAGTTTAGGGGAAAGAATGGCTTTAAATACCCCAATTCAAGGGAGCTCTGCTGATATTCTTAAAAAGGCAATGGTAGAAATAGATAGAGAGTTTATCAAACATAATATTAAAAGTACTATGCTATTACAAGTTCATGATGAATTAATTTTTAATTGTCTTAAAGAAGAAAAAGATATAGTCAAAAAAATAGTAGCGGATATTATGGAGAATACTTTTAAGTTAAATGTTCCCTTAGTGGTAGACATTAACTTCGGTAATAACTGGTATGAAGCAAAATAGAGGGAGTGGCCTATGAAAAAAAGCTCAGAAGTATTAATAAAGAGTATGTTAATTAACACCTTTTTAGTAACTATAAAAATAATTATTGGTTATGTTGGAAAGTCAAGAACTTTAATTGCGGATGGTATTCATTCTCTATCAGATTTAACTACTGATGTAATTGCCATCGTAGGTAATTATATTTCAGCAAAACCTGCTGATAATGATCATCCCTATGGGCATGGTAATTTACAATATTTAACGAGTATAGTAGTCGGGATAGTTATATTTCTATTAGGTGTAGGGTTGATTGTTGAAGCTTTCTCGTTAAGGGTTAATATTCCTTCAATTGTTATCCTATATGTTAGTATTATAACAATTATTATTAAATGGATATTCTCTAGTTATATTCTAAGAAAAGGTAGAAAATATAATAATAATATTTTAATTGCCTCAGGGACTGAGTCAAGAACGGATGCAATCACTCCAATTTTAGTTATTATTTCCTATTTCTGTTCTAAGTTAGCAGTCCATTATCCAATTTTTAGGTATTCAGATAGCCTCTTTACTATTGCAATTGGAATTTATATTTTAGTCGTGGCTATTATTATTCTAAGGGACAACATTATCAATATTATTGGTAAAAGGGAGGATAATGCCGAATATTTAGATAAGATTAAGAAAATAATTGGCGAGCGTCAACGGGTTCTAGGTATTAATGACATTATACTTATTAAGTATGGGACTTATTATGTCGCTGACATTGAAATAGTATTAGATAAAAAAACTACTCTAAGAAGTGCCCAAAGATTAATTGATAAAATAAAAAAAGATTTACGTAATAACAAAACCAAAATCTTATATTGCAAAATTGTCGCTAAAGTGGGGAAGTGATATAATGCCAGAACTACCAGAAGTAGAAACAGTAAAAGAAAATTTAAAAAACAAATTAATTGGTAGGAAAATACTTGCTACCAAAATATATTATTCTAATATAATAGCCTATCCTAAACTACAATTATTTCAAGAAGAGATAGAGAATAAAACAATTAAAACAATTGAACGAAGAGGGAAATGGTTAGTTTTCGATTTAGATAATTATTTTTTATTATCACATCTAAGAATGGAGGGTAAATATTTTTTAAAAGGGGCATCATCACCATTATTAAAACATGAACATATTGCTTTCTTACTTGATGATGAGACTAAATTAATTTATCATGATGTTCGTAAATTTGGGAAAATGCATTTAATTCCTAAAGATGATATTAATAAAATAGGCCCATTAAAGGAATTGGGATTAGAGCCTTGGGATAAGGATTTAACGATAAAGTATTTAAAAGAAAAATTAGGAAAGAAGAGCTTACCTATCAAAACAGTTTTATTAGATCAGTCAATAATCACGGGAATAGGTAATATATATGTAAATGAAATATTATTTTTATCAAGAATTAATCCTTTAAAACCTTCGAAATCTCTAACCGATAAAGAACTACAGAAAATAATTAATAATACTAGAATAGTTTTAGAGGATGCCATTAAAATGGGGGGGACAACCATTAGGAGTTATACTTCTGTTAATGGAAAAGAAGGATCCTTTCAACAAAACTTATATGTTCATGGCAAAGAGAATAAATCTTGTCCGATATGTGGGGATCCAATTAAAAAAATTAAAGTTGGGGGTAGAGGCACTTACTATTGTCCTACATGCCAAAAATAAAAAAGTAGATTCCGCATCTACTTAATTATAGGCTTATTTTTATATTCTTTTTCTATTAATTTATCATTAGCTATTAAATCATATATACTTGTAATTCGTAATTCAATATCTAATATGTTAGATATTTTTTTCTTATAATTTGTAACAAGGGGAATATCAATATCTTTTTTAATTTTATTTAAGTAATTTTTCCCTCTTTCACTAAAACCTAATAATCTAATATAATGATTATCTAAATTTGATGCTTCTTCTTTCGTAAAAGAAGTTAAAATATGAACTAGCATTCTATTTATTTTATTATAGGTATACCTTTTAGTTTTAATTTTAGTAACTAATTCCTCCCATGAATTAGAGTTATTTATACATTTTTTAATTCTATTTTCAATTCCTTCATCCACTGTTTGATAAATATTTAAATTGTCAATATTAGTTAATACATTATATTTTAAATAAGGGAAATAATCATTGATATTTATCTTATAAAGATATTTATGAACATCCTTAGGAAGAAATTTATTAACTTTTTTATTATTAAGTAATAGTTTTCTTATTAGCGAGGCATTAACTATCTTACTATTAATATTTTCTCCATGATAATCCGTTGTTCTCTTGATACTAATGGGATTAATCTTATAATTATTTTTAATTATTTCTTTTACATAAGATAATCCTAATAAATCATTAGGTAATTCAATTCTTTTGTCGGTTAAATCTTCAAGAGCTTTACTCATCGATGTAGGATAATTAAGACCCTTATCTAAATATCTTTTTACTAATTGATCATACTTTTTATTAGCTAACTGAATATTGGCTAATTTTTTTAATAGTTCAATATCATCACTTTCTGTTCCAAACACTAAAGTATCTATTTGTAATTTATTTAAAATATATAAAGCTCCCTTAGCAAAAAGATCAGCTGATTGAGTAGCATAAACAAAAGGCAGTTCGATAATCAGATCAAGTTTATTATCAAGTAATATTTTAGTTCTATCCCATTTATTAATAATTGATACATCTCCTCGCTCTGTAAAAGAACTGCTGACAATTGTAATAATTATGGAGTCGGGATATAATTCTTTAATTTTATCTATTTGGTATAAATGACCTAAATGAAAGGGATTATATTCTGCGATAATACCGATTATGTTCATAAAATCACCAAAAATACTATAGCATATAAAAAAAAATAAAACAAGGAATAAAATAAAAGATCTATTTTATAATAAATCTTTTTTAAATACTAATAATTTACTTAATATATAATTTAAGATAATAATAACTATTTGAACAATTAATTTAATTATTTTATCATTAAAATTACATACACTAACAAGGATAAACATTAAACCCATATCTATTAATAAAGTAGTTATTCTGCTACCTACAAAGGCAAATAATTCTTTAATAATATCTTTGTTTTTACTTAAGAAAACAAATTTTCTATTGGTTATATATGCAAAACCTACCGAAACAATCCATGATATGATATTTGCAATCTGTAATTGTATGTCATTCCCGGGATCTAATATTGTTAAGGTTAATCCATAATAAGTTATTAGACTAACAAAGGTAGTTAGGACTCCGATTAACAAATAGGCAAGCATTTCCCAATATTTTATAATTATCTTTTTCATTTAATATTTGTATCCTTTATAATATAG
>CAYWKX010000059.1:0-7289 GCA_964459185.1 uncultured Muribaculaceae bacterium
AAAGCCTATCAGTTTAGATGCCTCGCGACTACAACGCCTTTGTGTTACCGCTTACATCTGTTTTGTTATGCCAGGATGGGTTTACAGGATGGTTGATTACAAATTATCTTCGTAAAATATTTTTGAAAAGAAAACAACCTCCTCTCTTTTATGAGCTAGGGAAATTGAGTAAATTTTCTCTTCTTTTGTATTTTTTTGTAAAGTAAACCCCCATTTTTCAAAAATATCCATAACAGGTATATTCTTAGCGGTTGGGATGTAATATCCAATCAATTCTTCATATCCTTCATTTGACCATCTGTTCATTAGATAGTGCATGATATGATCTTCAATCTTTCTTCCCATAACCCTGCAACTCATCAGCACAGTATCTAATTCTAACTTACAATTACCAATCTTCTTTGCAATAGTAAGAAAAACTTTTCCATTGTCACCAAATCTGTCAGACACCTTAGCGATGAAGACATCATATTCATCTGAATCAATAAAATTACGAATATCACTCTCTGTATATCGTTGCGTTGTTAAATTGAATTGATTTGTCTTTTGAACCAATTGCACTATCCGGGTAACATCCGTTTCCTTAGCCGTGACCAATATAATTTTAGTATCTAAGCTTTCCAAGAAACTTTCGTAGCTCTTGGCATGTCTCATAGCATCAGATCGATTAATATGCTCATGATACATTTGAGACTTAACATGATCTTCCAATGTAGAATCTAATACTAGAAAATAATCAAAATAGACTTGTGTTATAAACTCAATTAACTCAGATGTGTCTTGGGGAAATTGGGCAACAACTACGTTTGTTAGCGCTGTTGACACGCTTTCTCTTTCAACGGGATTGTCATCTATAAACACAAAGCTATCCGTTCCGATATTCAAGTCCTCAGACAACTCCACAATATTTTGAGACTTAAGTGACCAGTTGATTTTTTTAGCTACCAAGTCGTTTTCTTTTAGAACCATGTCAGAATGATTCTGTAGCACCTCTAGCACGTCTGCTTCATTGTTTTTGGAAATCAGAGCTAGAATAACTCCCGTATTTTTTATCTCTTTAATTTTCTTTTGAAAATCTTTAAAACGTGCTCCTACACCAGTATCAGACAACTGAATTCCATTGATACTCTCCTCCCCAAGAACTCCTCCCCACAATGTGTTATCACAGTCTAAAAGTAGCGCCTTTTTCCGTTTTCCTTCGGCAGCCCGAATATAACGATTAATCATTTTATGAAGCAGTTTCTCACCAACTGCACTATATTTTATCCCGCCAAGGTACCATAACTTGGCGGAGTAAAATTCTCTTCGCCCAATTTCTTCAACTGCACCCTTCAAATCAAAAACAAATACGTCCTTGTTTTGTTCAGAAAAGTCGGTCAATTTTCTAAACCAAAGAAATTCAGCAATTCTTTCAGAGTCTCTACTTTTTACACTTCGCAAGATTCGCACTGAAAAATCTATTGAAGAAATGAAAAATAGCGAATTCGGATATTGGCTTAATGATTGATATAAAAATCCAAATATTGTGTCAATCTCAGTTTTTACGTCCTCGCTCTTTTCAAGGTCAATGGCTGAAAACAGAGCACTTCCATCTAATAAAACGAAAACTATATTTGGTGTAAAAACCTTTAAACTTGAATTTGGAGTTAGTAGATCAGTTAACCACCCGCCAAATCCACTTGGTGCAAATACATCGTAATTTGCCTGTAAGCGTCTTATTAGAGAATCTTGATTGATGTTTGACAAAACAGCTATTTTCATTCTCTGTCCTTAATTAGATCGCTCAAATCTCCAACACACCTGATTTCAGCAATCTTTTCGATTGGGATGATTACTTTTAGTGTCGATTCTAGTTCTGAAATGAGTGTCAACATTCCCAAAGAATCCCAACCTTTTATTTCCTCACAACGTGTATCACGCGTGATTTCTGAACCATCTACTTTAAAAGTACTTGCAATAACTTTTATGATATTGTCCATCGCTTAAATCCTCTGATCAGTAATTCATTTGTGTCATTTCTGTATAAAGAGCATCGATATTTTCCAAATGCCATGTCTCTGAAAGACGGTACAGTCCTTTTGAAGAACCTCTGCACAAGGCATGTCGAATTGTATTATTTCTAAGAAGATATTCGCTTACCAGTAGTCCCACTACCTTTTCTCTAATCGCAACTCTATACAGAAAATAATATAGATTATTTACAAATATTTTTGGATTACTCAGATGGTGTACTCGTAAAAATGGTAATTTCACAGGGCCGACCTTCTTCATTGTACGGTTCATCATTACGTAGCAATAATCACCACTGCTTTTTATCAGAGCGTGGCGGTGATGAGGCAAGGAGTGATATTTAATAAACTCTCCTACTGATCTATTTGAGCACTCCGTTATCCTATTTGTGTCGTAAAGTAAGGATACACTGCGTTTTTTAGGGAATCCAAGAAAAGCGTAGAAAGCTGGTATAATATGAACAGTTGTATCAAAGGTTTCAAACCCGAGACGAATACAAATATCTTGCACCGTAGTGGTCGGTGAAAAATTTGTAATTGTAATCTCCCTATCTTTTATTAACGGCAATAATAACGAGATACTACTGGATCGATATTTTTCTTCAACAATCCAAGAATGCATATTACAAAAACGTATAACTTGTGAGTCGAAAGAACGTCGACTATAGGCATATCCAAGAAATCCAACAACTTTTCCAGTATCATGTTCCAAAATATAACCAATAGAACCGTCATCATCAAATAGATGCTGTGCAAAGAGATTATCACAATTCTCATATGTAAATGCGTTTTCCCCAAACGACGCCAATAGAGGGAGAATTCTCTCGATATCTTTTCTAAATGCTTTCTTTAATTTTGCCATGTTAAATTTATTTTATAAACGAAATAGATTTAAACACAATTTATAAAAATCGCTTTTCGACGTTACATAGAATGCTTCTGCCGCCGGTATAAAACACTGCAAACCGCGATAGCTATTTAAACCAAGTATTGCTTCAATATAATTTACGTTCTTAATCTGGCTTTCATAAATGCTAATCAAATTTCTTTTCTTTTCAAGTGTTTCTTCAAGACCAACAGCTACGTTTGGCCACATCGGAGCCCAAACCTCATAAGCCCAAATTTCTTTATCAAATTTAGTATCATTGATGCCAAAAGCGACAGCGGCTGCAGTTGCTTGATGATCTCGATGTTGCTCCGCTGGATGTGGAACAAAAATCACATCAGGATTCTTTTCACTAACAATTCTACTAACTAGCTTACGGATTTGGTTCTCATATCTAGAAAGATCTCCGTCGGGAAAATCCCAAAATTCATATGTCGCACCTAAAACTTCTGTAACCTTTCTTGCTTCTTCTTTTCTTTCTGCCGCAATTGTATCATCCTTTTTATTTGTAGAGATCCAAACAATCTTTATATCGCTTCCTAACTCGGACAGTTGAATCAAGGTTCCTCCAGCTCCTATGGATTCGTCATCCGGATGAGGTGCGAAAACTAAAGCTTTCACTTTTTCAAGCTTTTCTAGTCTGATGGGTATTCTATGAGTATAATGATATATTCTTTGAAAAAATCTAGTTCCAGTGGCAAATCTTACTTTTTCCACAATATGTTTCATTATTGCAAGCATTGCGATTGCGTCCTTTTCTCAATCTACGTTTTACTAATTAGTTTCCATTTCAGAAGTATTCTTTCGGGTCGGGGGCCTCGTTCTCCTCACTACATAACACCTTAAAATCATACATACTCGCTCGTCAACCAAAACCCCCGACCTTGCAAAAAGGGGAGTTTTAAGATGAACACTAATTTAGTTAGTCAGAATTATTTCATCAAGGATATTTCTTATTTCTGCATTCCTAATAACAAGTTTCAACTTTCACTGCTATTAGATAGCATGGTTCAAATATATAGCATGGTTCAAAAACAACCTATGAAACAAATTTTCTGTTAAATAAAACAAAAAATATTGATAATATTTGAGACAAGTAATGAAATACAGAATTATCACCTCCGCATATAATGAAGAAAAAAATATAAACAAAACCATTGATTCAGTTATTTCTCAGACTATAGTGCCATTAGAATGGATAATTATTAGCGATGGTTCATCGGACAAAACTGATGATATAGTTAAGTCCTATGCAGAGAATTATGAATTTATAAAATTTTTTAGAAGAGAAAGACAGCCTGATCATAGCTATGGTGCCAAGGCAAACGCAATAAATTGGGGGCTTGAAAAGTTTGAAACAAAATCGTGGGATTATTTCGGTATTTTAGACGCTGACATCTCATTTCAGAAAGATTATTTCGAAATTTTGGAGAAAAGATTTCTTGCTAATCCTAATTTTGGGGTTATCGGCGGTCAAATTGTCGAACTGTTTGATAATAAGGAGGTTCCCCAAAAGATTAGTACTGAAAGTAGTGTTGCTGGAGCTGTTCAATTTTTCAGGAGAGAGTGTTGGGAGCAACTAAAGCAATTAACGCCAATGCCCCATGGAGGAGAGGATGCTTTACTTGAGATCACGGCTAGAAAAAATGGTTGGTTGGTAAAAACACAAACAGATTTAAAAGTCAGACACTATGGATATGTGGGTAAAGGAAGCGGCAATATTTATAAAGCGAAAATTCGGAGAGGAATCAGCTACTACCACTTAGGCTACCATCCGTTATTTGAACTTGCGCGTTGTATTTATAGACTCATGGATAATCCAAAAATAATCGGAAGTACTTTGGAATTATATGGATATCTTTCGGCATACTTTTCTTCTGAGAAAAGAATTGTTTCAAATGACACTGCTGCTTTTCTTAAAAACGAACAAATCAAAAAACTATATAGTTTCAAAAAGAGTAACAGATAAATGTGCGGAATCTGCGGACAATACAATATACAAACCAAACAATTAATTGAGCAATCATTGCTCAAACAAATGACAAATAGTATTTCTCATCGAGGACCGGATGACGAGGGATATTTTCAATCAAAGGGGTACAGTGCGGGTTTTAGGAGGCTTTCTATTATTGATTTAGCCGGCGGCCATCAACCGATGTCTGACAATGAAAAGAGATATTGGTTGGTTTTTAACGGTGAAATCTATAATTTCAAAGAACTTCGTCATGAACTCCAAAATCTTGGATATTCGTTCCAAACCAAATCTGACACTGAAGTGATCATATGTGGATATAGAGCATGGGGTGATAGTGTTTTAGATAAGCTAAATGGAATGTTCGACTTTGCTTTATGGGACGATAAGGAAGAACGCTTACTTATTGCTCGAGATCCTATGGGTATCAAGTGCCTGTACTATTCCTATCAACAAGGATCACTAATATTCGGCTCAGAAATACGTCCAATTCTTGTTGCTCTTGGAAACAAAGGCAGTATTTCGCTAAAAGGATTAAATTTATTCTTGAGGTATCGATATACACCTGCTCCAATGACAATTTTT
Organism: uncultured Muribaculaceae bacterium; assembly: GCA_964459185.1. Lineage (GTDB taxonomy): Bacteria > Bacillota_I > Bacilli_A > RF39 > UBA660 > CAYWKX01. The sequence goes on from CAYWKX010000059.1 coordinate 5,453, forward strand.
GAGAATATAAAAAAACTAGCACCTGGTTCTTGTCTTATTGCCGATAGTAGCGGCATTAAAATTAAGCGCTGGTGGAAGTATTCTCCAATCTTAAACAACTCGATAAAAACAAAAGATATTATTGATAAGATAGTTTCACTATATGAAGAATCCATGAAACGCCACCTCATAAGCGACGTTCCGCTTGGTTTGCTTCTGAGCGGCGGAATGGATTCTGCACTGCTTCTATCCTTAATGAACAAATCCGGCAGTGACTGGCATACATTTACTGTTGGATTTGGAGAGTCTTATAAAGACGATGAATTGGCCGATGCACGAAAAACCAGCCTACAATTGGGAAGTATACATCATGAAGTGAATATCACAAAAGAAGAGTTTGAAAAAAGTCTTCCACAGGTAATTTATTATTTAGAAGAACCGATAGCTACAGCATCGATTGTACCAATGTATCATATATGCCAAAGAGCTTCAGAGTTTGTAAAAGTAGCGCTAGTCGGACAAGGACCAGATGAATTGTTTGGCGGTTATACCAGACATTTGGGCTTAGGTTATGGTAAAATCTGGAGAAAAATTCCAGATTTTATAAGAGAACCGTTAAAAAAAGCTATAGAAGGATTTGGATTTGCGTCTAGTGAATCAATGCGAAGAGCCTTGTTCTCTTTAGATATCAACGATAAGTTATCACGTTATCAAAATGTATTTTCGATAGCAGAGGAAAGCGAAATAAATTGTCTTTTTCATACAGGAGCTTTGTCAGAAATCTCAAACGATGATCTATTTGATTATTGGAACGATTTGATTCCTATATTGAATAATTTGGATGAAATTGGTGGATTCCAATTTCTAGAAATTAGATCATCTCTTCCAGACGAACTGCTCATGTATGCAGATAAGCTATCTATGGCACATAGCCTTGAACTTAGGGTTCCATACTTAGACAAAGAGATTGTCCAATTTGTCGAGACAATCCCAGATAATAAAAAAACAAATCTATTTTGTCGTAAGAAATTGCATAAAAAAGCTGCAAGCAGGTTTTTACCTTCATCAATAATTAACAGAAAAAAACGTGCATTTTCTATTAATGTTGTTGATAAATGGTTTTCTGAATCTTTTGAAAGTAAGATGAAATCTTATTTTGACGATAATGAATCTTATATGTACTTGTATCTTGATAAAAAAGAAGTCAACATGCTACTACGTAAACACCAAAAGGGCATTGGAAATTATTATAAAATCCTTTTCAGTCTTGTCGTGTTCGAAGAGTGGTTAAGACAGAATTAATAAGGTTTCATGAACCTTAATTGTAACCGTCTTGTGAACCCATCCTGACAGACGTTTTTGATCAGCTTACTATCACGGAGCTGACAGCGGTATCGGGATAGAGCAGAATGTAAGCGGTAACATAAAGGCGTTGTAGCCGCGACGCATTTTATCTGGTAGGTTATTGTTTGTTGATATGCAACAAATAAAACCGGAGGCGGTCAAGATGCAACGGACGCGACAAAAATGGAAGGAGATTGTTCGTCTTCAGGAGCATATGTCGGAAATGTAAAACCGCCGATAATGTGCAGTGCGGTGACTATTTGAAATCCGAACACCTAAATATCGACTATGGAATATATGTTTTTTCTGTGATATCTTGACCTAAGAACAGAATCTTTCCCGTAACTACTTCATACAGCCAAGCGCTTAAAGCATCCGGTACCGGATGCTTTAAGCGCTTGGCTGTAATGCTCAGGCGAGGAAGTATCGTTTGCTGTTTGTCAGTCCTATTATGACAAAAGAAGCACAGATAGGATCTATTTCGCTTCAAAGATTTCAACTACCGATGCGCTTG
>CAYWKX010000060.1:0-501 GCA_964459185.1 uncultured Muribaculaceae bacterium
GGGACATTTGCTTATTTTAAAATACCCAGGTGGCATCCGTATTGTAATAATGAAGATTGGTATGGTTATGCAAATGTATTATACTTGGAAAAAATTACGACACAAAATCCATGGAACGGTTAATTGTAAAGTAATACTGGTTTACTCTATCCTATGTAACTATGTGTCCAAAAATGGCCTTTCTGAGCAAATTAAGCCATTTTAAATTCCTTAACGTACGATTTTTTCCGTTTCCTGAAGTCTCCCCTAAGGTATCGTGGCATGCTCGATTCGGTAACCCTTATTTCGCTTAGTCTCGACTATTGCGCTGCCCATTTTGCACGGAATTAAGTCAGATCCGGGGTGTATGTAGGGGTATTAACGTTAGGTTAGCTTTTATATTTTTTTTCTTTTATCTTGTTTCCTCATTATTTGATATTTAATTTAGTTAGGTGTATAATTTCTATAAACCCATCTTTTTCTATTAAATATTGTCAAAGGAAAATTAAAATGTTTAAAAGT
>CAYWKX010000060.1:511-7097 GCA_964459185.1 uncultured Muribaculaceae bacterium
GTGATTATTCAACCCGTAAAGTTGGTTCTACAACGTATGGTAGTGATGGTAGCTCTTCAAGACAAGTTGGTTCTACCACATATATCAACCATAGTGATGGCTCATCTACTACTGCACGTGTTGTTGGTTCTACCACGTATATTAACCATAACGATGGCTCATCTGCAACTGCACGCGATGTTGGTTCCACCACATATATCAACCATAGTGATGGTTCTTCTACAACTGCACGCAGTGTTGGTTCTTCAACCTATTACAATGGGAGTGTTAATGGCTCTTCCCGTAAAGTAGGCTCTTCAACTTATTACAACCTTGAAGATTAGTGCAAACTTGGGTATTTCTAAACATTTAGGTGAAATGTTCCATAGTTCTTGACATTGAATATGTTTGGATATTAGGTAACTATATTTATAACATGTACTTACATGCTTTAAATAAGCCAAACAGGTAAGCCCTCATTTTTAATCAAAAATGAGATAAATAATCTCAAAAGTTTCAATAACCACGAACAATACGTAATTCATTGATATTTATACACAATCGACAGAATTGTATCACCTTAGTGTAAATCCCTATGGAATATTTGTCCTGTTTGTTTAGGAATACCCATCTTAGGTATATTCAAGAGAGATTTGAGCGATTTGAGGCATTTTAAATCATTTAACGTACGTTATGGTTCTGCAACCATTCCTAAGAGTCAAATTCCGTTTTCTGTGGTGACCCCAATATAGAAAGATAAAAACAATTATAATGTTCCTAATGTAAAGCCTCAGGGGTCTGCTCACGAAACGGAAAAAAATACCCGTTAAGGAATTTAAAAAGGGCTCAGTTTGCAGGAAACCATCATTTTTACAATCGAGTCTGTAAAATTAAATAGGTATATTTCAATTACACAGAATTTCTTACAGGCTCATTCCTGAAGCTGCCAAAATTTGCGGAATTATTGGGATGGTAATAACTGCAATAATTATAAATAAAAATGCCCCAATCTGTTTGAATCAAAAATTACTTTTTTTTCTATTCCGCATTCTTAATGTTTAGGATTTTTTCAACCCGGTCCATAGTTTGCATTATAGAAGAAATATCATTTTTTGTAATATCAGCTTCTCGGTATTTTGATTTTAGTTGTAAATTTACATCATGTAATAATGAATCAATTTTTAACAATGAATCGTGAAATGATGTTGGTTGATAATTCCGAATTTGTATGGTGCCACCTATACGATTTGATCCCGATGATTTTGAAGTGTAAATACAATTTTTAATAATAATCGGTTCACCTGCGACTGCCATACCTGAAGACTTCATACTCTTTTTAAAACCTGTAAGCTGGAGGTTCTCTTGAATATGTACAGCGCCAGGATTAGATTCATCGTTACAATCATCAACAGAATTGCAATTTGTTGAATATGCATATCCAAAAATCAAGACTGTCGTTCCAGATATATCAATTACATTCCCCTCAAGAGTTAATATCTTATTTTGATTTATTAGTTTATGCATATTGTATTTTAATGTAGAAATGGAATCTTCCAATGTTGCAATTGATATGATGTTATCTTGATTATCTTTGAAATATTTTATCCAAGCTGCATCTAAGAGTTTTTCAACATTACCAATTTTTGAAAGCATAAGATTTGTGATCGAATCCTGATTGTTTCTTTGGAATTCAACATATTTACCATGTTTTATGGAATCTACCCAGATTGGAAAACTTCTTATAAATGAAAGATATTTTCGATTTTTTATCTTCGATTTATAAAATTCAAATTTATTTTCAAACCTACTAAGTGCTCCTTGTAAAAGTGTACTGTCCAGTTTTTGTAGAAAAAGTGTATCGCAATTTACAATGAACTCATAAATCTCATTGATTTCCAATCGATGTGAATACACTGTTTTTGTAACCAGGGACTTATAAGTATCAATATAAGAATATTTTAATTGAATAAAGGATTTCTGATCACTAGCATTTGACAACGAATCAAGTATCATATTTAATTTAACCATATCTTGTTCGTTTCCTTTTAAATACTCATCTTTTGTAAATCCGTATGCAATAGAAACTGTTATGATAATTGTAAATAATGAGGCGTTAATACAATTCATTTGTAAACCCTTTTATCATCAATTTATTTTTTTTCAGAATTATTGAAAACTACAGTAGTAATTATACAATTATGGGTGTGAATCTTACGATACAGAAACACATCGGTCGCGTAGTAGGGAGCAGTAGTTCAGAGCCTAATTTTTATTCTACAGTCGTCACATATTGGATTGTTAATGTTAATTCCTGGTTTCTTTTCACCGCAGCAATTGCAATAATTCTCAATATAATTTTGATTTTTGTATCTATTCCAAACGGTAAAGCATTTATGACATAAAGGGTGTTGCGAGTTTCGTACTATCTGTTTACAACATCTAATGCAATAGCCTTTGTTTTCTTGCTCATTTTGCATATAACACATGATCCGATTTTATTATTAAGCTCAGGAATATTTTGAGAATTCACATTAGTTTGTTATTTCAGATGATAATGTCCATTCATTATCATTATCATTACAAATGAAGTTAATACCAGTTCTACAATAATACCTAAATAGAATTTTAGTTTCCTTGTTAGATTCAACATTTATTTTGACGTTTCCTCCACTCATTCTTTTTTTGGCATTTTTGTCAGCATCATTTCGCAAAATCTGGTCAAAATGTCTTTTATAATATAATTTAGTCCTAAGTCCATACAGAATTCCGATAAGTATTATTTGTCTTGGAGATTTGAGGTTTTATGAAGAAAACAAAGTCTAACTTGCACAACAGCATAAAATTATGTATATTGTTTTATATCAATATGTTATGGCTTATAACGTACATTATGTAAACATGGGCACCTCAGGGCAAAATGGTGAACCGTAGTATAAAACATCATTTGATAGCCATTATTTTAATGAACTTTCCATGGATTTTTTGGACCAATGATTTTTAATGCTTATTTCTGACATGGCAGTAAGATATGAATTACTTGAACAAAATGAAAAAAATTCTTTTGAGAAACGATTACTACATAAATGGAATGAAATTTATGGTTTGTATGGCGATGAAAACCTTTTAGCACCAATTACAAAGGAATTATTTAACTATTTTTCTAATGACATTAAAAAAGAATTCCTTCAAATTTGTATCGATTTAATTATAAGCTCTAGGTATGTTAATGACGCTAAATACCTGCAGATGGAAATGGCAAATCATTTACTCAAAAACAATTCAAATTCTAATATTCTCATGGAATCCTTTAAAAAACATCTATTTGCAGACTTGACACTGTGGGATTCGAATGACTTATTACTAAATGAAAATATCGAGGATAAATTAAAAAGTAAACATTTTACCTATCGAAACCTAAATAAATATTTTAGGGACCTCAATGATGTGTTGAGAGATTATCTATTAGAATGGGAGAGTCATAAGGCGAAATAAAATACAAAATATATCCAAGTTTAGTAGGGGTCACTTGAGGAAACGGAAGATTGGGGTCTGCTCACTAAACGGAAATGCATCGCAATAGTTGACGAACTTAAAAAAATACACGTTAATGAGTACTCTGGTGTGTATTTTATTCAGTATTCTGTTGACCCCAATTATGCCCAATATAACTTGTATATCAACCAGTATGTAAATGCAGCAGCAGTATCTGAAGCCATTTTCTTAGCATGAGAAGGCCTTTTATCCCCAGTTGAGTCATTTGAATTTAAATCGTTTTGTTGAATTATATCCGAAATTCCTCTTACAACACCGTATAGAATTGAACGATTATTTCTTCCTTGATTTGTTACAGCTTTTACAAAACCATATCCTTCCATCTCAACCGCAGAAGTATCATTATAATGTTTTGTAAGAATCCTACCTATCTCAGAATCATTATGTTCTATTAGCTGTTCACCTGATGCAATAATACCTAAATCCGCTTTAAAATCCCTCTCCCAATTGGTTTTTATAAGTTTTTTCCATTCTTCTTTTTTCCGTTCATTTTTTGCTAGATTACTTAAAGTCTGTGTAGGATGTACTACATCAGGTCTGCTTTTAAAATCATTCTTTTCTGCTTTTCCAGCCTCATAAGAATAAATCTTATGAGGGAATATTACATCACCTACATTGAAATCATTTGGTTTTCTTGAACCTGCAATACCCACAAAAAAAATACAATCTGGTTTAAAGTACCGTATAGCACGTTCAGTTTCTTGTGCTGCATTAGTATTTTTTGCTCCGCATTCACTAATAATCACATTCGCAATATCATTATTGTCAAACGAAAAAATACCACTATCATAATATGTATCGTCATTATTAATTTCCACAATATTATGCAAATGTGCCTTGACTGCATTATATTCTTCTAAAATTGCAGTTAATATTACTACTACTGGCAAATCCTTATTTTTAAAACTATTAGTGGAAATTGTCATTTGTTCTTGTCCTGTCAAACATTTTATGGATTCTTTTAATTGACCTATAACGCTATTCACTTCGCGTTCGCAAAGAGCAACAAACTTGTCCACTAATGGCTCGAGTTGTGCACCTTCACCGCCGACAATGCTAAGCGAATCAAAACTGTACTTCGCACTATCAATAGCTGTTCTTTTAAGCAGATGGTGCAAATAGATTGATATATCAGAAACGCTATCATGACTGAGCTTCTCAGGATAATCTGCGAAATAGTTTTTGAGAAGTTCAACAAGTCCGCACTTTGCAATCGCTTTGCTGAGTACCTTATTGACAACTGAATATCCATGGAACAACTCTTTCAAATGCCATTCAAATAGTTCACGATATTGAGCCCGCCAAAATCCTGCATCCATAACGTCTGCGTGTTCTTGTCGAAAAGCCTCTTTCGTTTGGGCTGCGTACTTAAAGTATTCTTCAAAGAACATTTGAAGCTTTCCTTGGAGTTCCTGATCTTTCAGGCGGGTTTCAGTAATTGTCTGTTTTCTTTTGTCAACATCTCTCTTCACCAGCATTTCTTTCAGTGATACTTCAATGAGTTTCCATTCATTGTTGAACAAACTTCGATATTCTTGCTCAATTAAAGCTCCTTGATTCTCAGCGTAGCGAGCACCCCAAGATTGACACATCGCTTTTCTTTGTACCTTCTTTTGTGCGATATGCCGATCCCAGCCCTGCTTTAATTGGCTATGAAATGATTGAATAAATTGGGCCGATAATTGATCAGGAAATGATTCAAAATGGCTAAGCAATATATCTCGGATTCCTTTTATTTTATCGCCTTTTAAATCAAAAAAACCGCGAAACCAATCCACTGCGATCTCTTTCTCAACCGTTTTAGCCATTTTATTTGCACGACCTTGGCCCTGGAGATTCTTCTGATTAATTTCTGAAGCGATGGTTGTCCTTCTAAATGCCGTATATTGTGCATATTGTTCATGAAAAACTGAAAGTTTCTCTTCTAATAATTTGTTCGTCAATTTTTCGATAGTATGAGACACTTTGTACTATCCTTTCAGTTGTTCCGAAATTATCCTATCTATGATAAAATAAATCACGTCCAATACGTGACTATTACTGAAATTCTTTTCGTGAGTAGACCCTTATTCTGTAAATTGTCTAACTATCCCGCTTAGTAATCGCGTCAATCGACTTTGCAGGAAGAGAATCATAAAGTGCGTTAATTTCTTTTGGTTTAGAAATTTGATCTTCAATAATAATGTTAATAATTTTAAAAAGGCTGTGCGCCATTTCAGGTGTATCATTAAGGTCAATTTCACCTGGGTGAACAGCATTGTTACCTACAACTCTACAGAAGTCTAACGCTTTTTGAACTTTCGATGACAATCCTTTTTGCACTAACGATGCAATGTCATCATTAATGTTTTTGCCTGGCATTCCAAGGTGTTTTAGTAGTTTTTGAATACTAAGTCTTAATAAGGCGGTTGCTCCTCGAGGTGAATCACTAATAATATTAGCAGCTTCAATATAGTCACACATGCAATTGCTTGGCATATCGGAATTTGGTGGTTCAACCGAGAGTTTTGGATATAACAATTTTTCTTCTAACCAGTATGCATTATTACCACAATGTGTGCAGACAGAAATATGCATTGGTGTTTCTTTATAATTCATAAATTGATTCGCCTTGAGAGAACTCCATAACTGTTCAGAATAAACCATACAGTGTGGGCAATGAAATTTTCGGTCTTCAAACTTTGGAGGATAATATTTTTGCATAAAATTCCATTTTTGTTAGAGTACTTTTTAATATAATGTAGAACCCTCTATTGAGGGTTCTTCTTATAACATAACTTAAGCAGAACTTAAGCAGATCTTTTTAAACAATACCAGTCAGGCCAAACATCGGATTTGTGCCGGTTATTTTCCCACTGTAAAGGCTGAAGATTATTTAAATCATCAGATCCCCCTTGAGACACTGGTTTAATATGGTCAATTTCCCAACCATATTGTGAATTGGTATTTCCATACGAACTTCTTTGCATCCACGCTCCGCAGCAATCCTTTCTTAATTGCCGAGAATCGCATTCTGGAACTACGATACCTTTTTGCCACACAGCTTCAATCATTG
>CAYWKX010000061.1:0-6899 GCA_964459185.1 uncultured Muribaculaceae bacterium
ACCTCTTTATTCCTTGGATTAACTATATCACCTGAACCCAATAGTTCATAATCAATTAACGATTGTAAAGTTATTGACGTAGTATTCTCATATATTTGAACTACTTCACAATTATTATTTTCGTCGCATTTATTTTCCTCATATGAAGTTAAAGAAAAAATTAATTTATTTGTATTTAAGGAAGTATAATCATCAATTATTTTCGATAATTTATTTAAGAATATTTCTTCGCTTCTTATTTTGCTATTTTCATAAGATGATATTACGCCAGGGATTGCAATAACCGCGATTATGCCGATTATAACAATAGAGGCTAATAATTCAATTAGGGTAAATCCTTTTTTATTCATATCAATCATCTTCTTTCTGTATTTATTATACCACATTTTTCTTTTATTTAATTCATTTTTATTATATAATTATATTAGTGATAATAATGAAATTAAAATATAATGATAAAGAGTTAGAATTAGTTAATTGTAAGACATTTTTTCAAAGATTAAAAGGATTTATGTTTACAAATAAAGTTGACAAAGCTTTACTATTTGATAAGTGTAATAGTATTCATACCTTTTTTATGAAAAAAAATATAGATATTATAATGTGTGATAAAGATAATAACATCTTATATTATTATCCAAATTTATCTAAAAATAACGTTATCCTCCCTAAGAAAAAGGTGAAAAAAGTATATGAGACCCCTGTGGAATATTTTGATATAAAAATTAATACTAAGATAAAAGTAGAAGACTAATTAGTCTTTTTTTAATTTACGAAACTGGCTAATTCTGTAACAGGGGTATCATTTATAATTCCAAATCTGGGAACAATAAATTTATTAGTACCCACAGTTACTTTTCTATTTCCATTTGCAAAAGCCATTGTAAAACCAGCTTCTCTTAATAAAGAAATAGCATAATTATTATATTCATAAAATGGATAACAAAAGTAAGTCGTATTATTTAAGCTTTGTCTACTTTTAGTTAAATCCTCTAAAATATAATCTTTATCTAAACAAGTTATTCCCCCCCCAAAAGAACCCGGGCATTCATGTAATTTATGAAGATTCCAAGAATGGGAATGAATCTCTAAATTGTCAGACACATAAGCAGTTGGTGAAGCTAAACTACCTATTAAAAACAATGTAGCATGAACATTATATTCTTCTAAAATAGTAATTGTTCTAGAAACATACCATCCATCATCGATAGTAATAACAACTGTTTTGGCTGGAAGCTGAACTTTGCCCTCGATAAATAATTCCAAATCCCTCATGGTTGCAGTATAAAAATTATTATCGGTCAAATACTTCATATGTTCAGTAAATTGTGTATCGGTATGACAGATTATTTGAGTACATTCTAAATGCTCTTTAGCATCTTTATTAATCACATAATGATAATTCAAAACCGCAATAGAGGTTGTATGACTTAAATTATTATTCTGATTTATAACAATCTCTTTAACATCATTTTTTAAAACATAAACTAATCTATTATCATATTCTACATAATAAGAATTATCTTCTTTTATAATTATAGGCAATGATAAAGATTCATTTATCTCATAATATATTTCATCTGTAATATATAATTTAATATTCTCATTAGTAATAATATTCTCATTATAAATAATATAATTTTTATAATGTTTATCAGAATTTATACTCTCTAGTTTATCAACATCTTTATAATAAATATAATAATCTAAATTACTTAATTTATAATATTGATTATCAATGCTATCTAGTTCTAATTCCAAATCAGAGCTTAATTTACCATAAATTACATATTCACCGTTGATTTTCCCATAAAGATTAGTTTCTCCATTAGTTATCATATAATCACTATAATGAGATGCAATTTCTTTAGTTAATTTTTCTTTTTCTATAGCTATTTGCCTATTATCATAATATCTTTTGACAAAATAGAAGATTGTCACTAATAATAAAATAAAAGTAATTTTCAAGATAAATAAAATTAATTTATTTTTTTTCTTCCTTTTTCTCATTATAACAACTCCTCTTTACTATAAGTAATTAGTTTTTAATCATTTGATAATAGCTATTTTCTAAAATATAGTTGTCATAATAATTAGATTTCTTAGTTAACTCATTATCAAAGTATATAATTCCTAATTCTTCAATTAAGGTTTTTTTATCTGAATATAAATTGGTCCCTAAACCTAACCTATCCCCTGAAATTTGGGCCCCTAGGGAGGCCAACGTTGTAGGGAAAAAATCCAAAGTTGAAAACGCCCTATTCTTATTATTTACAGTTTCTATTCTAGAATTGATGAAAGTATTAAATACTGTTCTTATATAACCTAGGGGAATATTTTCATAAAAATTAGATTGCATTGTCAAATGATCCCCCACTAAAACTATCGTGGTATTTTCATAGAAATCCTGTTCCATTATCCAACTAACAAACTCATACACCATACTATCAGAACAATAGAAAACATTAGCATATTTGCTATTAAACACTTTGTTACTACAGCTTTCATCTAAATAACCATCAATAAAATGGGTATCCGCTGTTAAGATGCTAAAATTAAATGGTTCTGCTGAGGATGATATCTCTAATAATTTCTCCTTTGCATATTCAAATATCTTTTTATCTTCTACTCCCCACCAAACATAATAATCATCATCTATTTTATCTTCTTCAATAGCTGTTTTATAATCAAATATTTTATAGTTACCATGTTCCTCAAAATATTCATTTCTACCAGCAAAACTAGCATCAGAACCTAACATTAAATAATTAATATAGCCATTATCCTCTAAAATATCTCCCAAAGTTATTGCCCCAGGTAAAAATGACCCATAACTAGAATATGAATTACCATCAATTGATAATTTTAATGGTAACCCTGAAGTGTGAGCCACCATGGCAGCAACCGTCCAACCAGTTCCATATACCTGATATGCACCACCTAATTTGTTGGTATTGGAAAAATTAGTATAATTTAAGGCTAAACTTTCTATTTTTGGTGTAAAACTTGTGCTTTCGACCCCCCCATTTGTAATATTTATACCTGTCGTCTCCAACGATTCTACATATATATAAATTAAATTCTGTTTATTTTCTGGGAAAGTAATTTCCACATCACCTGGATTAACATAATAATTCTCAAAAAGATATGTTCTTGACAGTTGTGAAATTAAGAAAGAAAAAATTCCTAAGTTATAACCTACAAAAATAATAGTTGATATTAAAATTATAGTAAAGTACACCACTTTATGATTATTTTTTACTGGAAATATTTGAAATGCCTTTTTCCAATTTTCAATCTCTATATTTAAAAAAATCCCTCTTTTAAATTTATAATAAATAGGTATTAAAAATATAAAATAAAAAACAATTGTTATTATAATTACGTAGAAAAATCCCTCTTTTACAGCATCTAAGCTTGTGCCTTCACTTTTTAGAACACTATAAATTAATTGTTCAAATGTTAATAGTTTAAATCTTATCTTCAAATAAATTAATATTGCTATTAATAATGCCGCTACTATTAGTGGTATGTGTTTTATTACATCAATTACTCTTCTTTTCATTTCTTATTTTTTTTACCTCAATACCAATTTTAATATTCCTTCTAAAAATAATCAATACATATGGGATCATGATTGCAATAATAGTAGCTACAAATAAATATTTGATAGCAAAGCCTGGAAAATCGATTAACGATTTATCTATGGAAGATCCAATATCAAATAAAAAAGCAGAAAATATTGTAGAAAAAAAGTTAATTTCTAAAACAAATATACCAAAAAATATTAGAGTATCCTTTATAGATAGCTTATTATTATTCAAGTAATCAAATAGTTTGATACTAATAAAAGCCGGTCCAATTATACATATAATTAAATTCATATCATTACCACCATAAAAGTATTTTAGCATAATAATAATTGTTTGTCTATAACAAGACTTTATCATAATATATAGATTTAAATATTTTACATATTTAAATGCTTAAAAACAATTAGAACTGAAATATTTATCCCTTTTTATTTTTTTACCCCATTTATTTTCCATATAATTTTGTTCTTTTTTAAACCTTTCACCCTTTAATTTAGTTACCTCATATCCCCTTGATTTAGATTCATAATGGAACATTACAATATTTGATAAGCAAACATTATAATATCCTTTTTCTAAGACTTGTAGGCATAGATCGACATCATTTAAGGCCACCTTTAAATTCTCATCAAAACCATTTGTTTCTTTAAATTTGTCTTTTTTAATTAATAAGCAGGCTGCTGTAACCGCTGTATAATTATAGGGCATACAAAGCCTACCAAATAGTCCTACATCATTATAACTATAAGGAACATATATATGCCCGGCGGTACCCCCATAACCTAATACCACTCCAGCATGTTGTACCTTCCTATCAGCATATAATAATTTTATTCCTACACATCCAACATGATCTTGTGAGGCATATCCCACCATTTCATCTAACCAATTATTATCAATTACCTCAGTATCGTTATTTAAAAATAAGATATATTCTCCACCTGCTATTTTGACAGCCTCATTATTTAGATATGAATAATTAAATTCTGATTCAATTCTAAGAACTTTAAAATTATTATATTTATTTTGATAATAATTAAGCATTTCCTTTGTTTCTGTTTCTATACTACCATTATCTACAATTGTTATTTCAAAATTTTGATAATTAGTTTTGTTGTATATCGATTCTAAACATATTTTAGTTATTTTAGCCTTATCTTTCATTGGTATAATAATTGAAATCATGGGATTATCATGTTCATATTTAATTAAATAAGTACTAACCTTTGGGTTATCATAGACAGTACCTTTTATTTTTCTTCTTTTTAAAGTGTCCTCAAGGGCCCTCTTACCAGCAATATAGGCATATGATTTATTACCTAAATAACCCGCGGTTGATGTTTTAGTTTGTCTCCAATGATATAATATTTTATCAACATGATAAATATTATTAGTAACATCTGTTACTCTTAAAAACAAGTCATAATCTTGTGATCCATCATAGTCACTTCTAAAACCTCCAAGTTTATCTACTAGGCTTTTTCTAATACAAGTAAGATGACAAATATAATTTAAACATAAAAAAGTATCAGGAGAATAATCGGGTTTAAAATGTGGTTCCATTCTAACTCCATTGTAATCTAATTTATCTTCATCAGAATATATCATATCAATACTTTTATCTTTATTTAATGCCTCAACAAAATAATATAGAGCATTTATATCAATTGTATCATCATTATCTACTAAAACAATATACTCTCCCTTAGCTAGTTTAATCGCGTCATTACTTGACTTGGATATCATACCATTTTCTTTTCGATATACTATTTTTATCTTTTTATTTTTCTCATATTCCTTTAGAGTCTTAATCGTTTCTTCATTAGTAGATTTATCATCACAAATGCATATTTCAAAATTATCATAACTTTGACTTAATAAAGAATCTATACATTCCTCAAGTAATTTCTTCGGAGCATTATAAACGGGTACAATAAAAGACATTAAAGGATTATATTTAAACCTTTTATGTTCTATTTTGTCTTCATTGTTTTCAATCCATTTTAAGTACGCCCTTTGATTAATATATAAATTAGAGGCCGTATTACCTCTTTTTAAAGTAACAAAAAAAGATTTGATATACTTCTTCATAGCACTGGGAGGAATTAAGAAATGATGCCTGTGCCATGCAAAATAAAATGATTTTTTTATCAAACGATTAACTTTCTCAATTTTAGAAAATATTTGTTTCATTTTACCCTCCTACTTAAATATTTGTTTATATTTATTAACAATAATGTCCCATGTAAAATTATCTTCTATAATTTTCTTACATTCTTTACCCATTTTTTTAGAATCATATTTATTTATATTATTTAATAATGTAGATAAACTTTTTCTTTCATCAAAATACAAACAACTATTTTGTCCTACATCTCTATTAAAATTAACATCATATAATACATTAAAATCAGTCAAACTTAATGCCTCAAGTAATGAAGGATTGGTACCTCCTACTGAATGACCATGAATATATAAGTAAGCATTTTTTCTAATAACAGATAATTTTATTTCATCATAAATTCCATCAATAAAAATAATCTTTTTGCTATTTAAACAATTAGTTTTTCTTATAACTTCATCATAATAATTACTAGTAGATATATTGGATATAATTACTAATTTCTTATTTATCTTTGATTTCATAAATTCTTTAATAACTAATTCATAATTATTTTCTGGAACAAATCTTCCTACCATTAAACAATAATTTTTCTTATCTAAATTATATTCTTTTAAAACATCAAATTCTCTAATATTATCAAAGTTTATTTTATTTGTCCCATAAGCAATATAAATTGTCTTTTTTCTTAAAGATGAATATTTATTATCAATATATTGTTTTATTCCTTTAGCATCACATACAATAATATCACAATTATTTAACATCCACTTTTCACTAAGTAAGAAGAACCTCTTAACTAAATAATTCCATTTACTTCTTTCATGTTCAAAACCATCAGGATTAATAATAATAGTTATACCCAATTTTCTTATTTTCCTTTTATATATCTTTAAAAGAGGCCCTAATTTTAGTCCTAACATATACATATAAGCATTATCTATATGGCACTTATCAATATAATTCAAATAATATAAAAATGCCCTTATAGTACATAATAACATCTTAGCTCCCCCATTTATTTTTACATAAATAGGTTTAACTATGATATTATCATTTACTTTATCTTCACATTTATATTTATCGTCCGTTACTTCACTAATATGAAACATTGTATCCTTATCATTATAATTATCTACTAACTTTGATACAAAAGTTTCCCATCCTCCATATTTAGCATGATA
>CAYWKX010000062.1:0-6642 GCA_964459185.1 uncultured Muribaculaceae bacterium
TATTATTAAACTTTATTATATTACCTTGATTATCTTTTATCTTGCCCTCATCTAAAATTTGATAAAACAAATTAATTATTTTAGGATGGGCTTTATCAATTTCATCTAATAAAATAATAGAATTAGGCTTACCTCTTATTTCCTCTAAAATATTTTTATTATCATTATATCCTATATAACCTGGTGCGGATCCAATTATTTTGTTAACAGAAATAGGATCACTATATTCACTCATATCTAATCTAATAAAGTTGTTTTCTCCCACTAGGGCAGTTGCATATAACTTAGAAATTAATGTCTTTCCAATTCCGGTGGGCCCCAGGAATAATAAGGAGTAACAACTGTTTTCTTTATATCCTAGTTTTATTCTCTTGGTTATATCAACTAAACACTTAATTACTTTATCTTGACCAATTATATTGGAATTAAGATAGTTTTCAATTTCTTCAATTATTTTGATGTTGTCCTGAAGTATTTCGTAAACAGGTATTTTAGTTTTAATATGAATGACATTAGCTATATCCTCAACAGTAACTTCTTTATCACTATTCTTATTATTAGTTAATTCTAATTCATTTAACTTAGATAATAAACTTGTTTCTTCTTTCCTAAGCTTTTTCAATATTGTTATCAACAATAAAACTGTTTTTTTCTTTCCTAATTTTAGATAATTTTTTTCTTATTTCTTTTATTTTATTATATTTTTTATCCTCCTTTAAATTAACTTTAGAACATACTTCATCTAAAATATCAATACATTTATCTGGTCTATTACGATCATATACATACTTTTCTGATAAAGAAATTATTTCATCAATAATATTATCATTAATTACTACATAATGATATTTTTCATAAATAGGTTTCAATTTTAGAAGAATCTCTTTCGTCTTATCCAATGAAGGCTCTTCAATTAATATCTTTTGAAATCTTCTTTCTAAGGCCCCATCCTTTTCAATATACTTACGATATTCTACATATGTAGTAGCTCCAATACAACGAAGTTTCCCTCTAGCTAAGGCTGGTTTCAAAATATTTGAGGCATCAATTGCCCCTTCTGCTCCCCCTGCCCCTACTAAAGTATGAATTTCATCAATAAATATAATAATGTCTTCGTTTTCCTCTATTTCTTTTAATATTTTTTTCATTCGGTCTTCAAACTCACCGCGATACTTTGTTCCTGCAACTGCAGTAGCCATATCTAAAGAAATAATTTTTTTGCCTTGTAATGTATTAGGAACATCGTTATTGACAATTAATCTAGATAATTCCTCTACAATTGCTGTTTTTCCTACCCCTGCTTCCCCTAAAAGGATGGGGTTATTCTTTGTTCTTCGGCATAATACTTCCATTAATCTTTTTACTTCCTCTTCCCTTCCTATCACGGGATCCAATTCATTATTTTTAGCCTTATCTGTTAAATTAATGCCTAATTCTTCGATTAATAGCTTTTTATTCCTTTTACCTCGATTTTTCTTTATTAACTTATGAGAAAATTCATCATACATTCCTTCAATATCAAGATTCATTCCAATAAAAATTCTAACCGCAATCCCTTCTCCCTCTTCTAGTAAAGAGGAAAATAAATGCTCTGTAGTAACTTCCCCATCATTATTTTCTTTACTATCCATAATTGCATTCTCAATAACCTTCTTTAAAAGAGGAGTATATAAAAACAGCTCTGATTTCTTACTACCTATTCCAATTATTTTAACTAATTGTTCCTTAAAATTATCATAATTTAAATTATAATTGGTTAATCTCTCTTTAATGCTTAAAGAATTATTTAAAATAGATAATACTAAATGTTCTGTTCCGATATAAGGGTGGTTTAAGTTATCCATTTCTATACGAGATTTTAATAAAATGCTTTGCGCTTCTTCACTAAAATTACCTAACATATAAATACCCCTTTCTTATTTATTCTATGTTATAATGTAGACATTTTGACTATTTTATACATAAAATAAAAGTAAAGGAGATATTATGTTATATTTATATTTACCTATTCAAATTGTTTTACTTATATTACAATTAACTAATCTTATAATTATGCCTTGGCTTGTAGTTTTTTTACCTTTACTAGTAGGATCATCCCAAGCCGCTGTTATGTTTGTCATAGATTATGTTATTATCAAAATTAGTCAAAAAGCAAGTAAGGAAACTCCTAATAATATAACTCCCTTAAAAGAAACATGTAAAGAATTAGAAAAAAAGTTTCTACCAAAGACTACTTTTACCCCAATAAAACCAATAGAGCGAAGTAATGAAGTATCTAAGGAGAAATCAACAAAGAAGAAAAAAAGAACTTATTTCTAAGTTCTATATTAAAAATACAATTAACAATATTACAAATATAATAACAAATAATTGTAATACGAATCTCCAGATATACTTTAGCCAACTTGTATATGGTACATCTAAATAAGTTAAAACTAAAATTAGAAGTAAACTTGTTGGTCCAATTATACTAACAAGACCATATATACTCTGGAATGCTAAAGCCATAACTGGTAAAATAGCTTCATCTGAAATCACTGCCACGATTGGTGAAAATGTTCCAGATACAGTATAGTATATATCAACATTTAATAGGCTACCTAACATAGATATTATAGATCCTAATACTAAACCAATGCCATCAAATCTTTCGCCAGCCGCTTTAATAATTGTTTCAACAAAACCACTGTTATAAGCAGAAACTAGAACGGTAAAGGATAAAATCATCATAATTCCAGCAGGTAACATCTTTTTAGCTCCGTCAACAAATCCTTCAATTGCATCATCAAATTTAATTTTGTAAACAAATTTAATAATTATAGCAAAGAAGAATAAAATTAGAGTTGGCATAAGATAAACGCCTGCACTTGCCCAGTTTCCAAATGCTGTAATGTTTTTAGATATAACATTAGGAAACACAGCAAACTCATTAATTGTTAATCCCGTTAACCAAGTATGAAAATCTGCAAAAACATGAACATTAAATAATGATTCCCATGGCATTAGACCTAAGATCAATAATACTAATATTAATGATAAGATAGTAATTAATGGCCATATTTTTATGTTCTTATAGTTACCTTTAACTTCAGCAATTAAAATATCCGTATTATCATTAATCTCATATTTTACTTTTTTCTTTTCAACACTCTTAATATGATTATTAACATAATAAATTAATAGCCCAATAGCTAAAATCAATAATAGTATTTTAGGAAACAAATTAATATTTTTCCCAATTTTTAAGAATTCTTCAAAAGTTGTTGCTCCATATCCATAGTAATTATTTGGATCCCTAAAGGTCAAAAATATTCCTCCAATAAATCCAACTAAGATAGATATTACCGTTGAACTAATAGCTACTAGTTTATCATATCCTAACAATAAAACGATTGAAATTACAAATGGAACTAGAATAATAAGTTGCATCGTAATACCTGTTAATGATGTTACAACAGCAAAGAATGCAATTGTCGCAAAGATGATCTGCTTACTGAAAGGTTTTACCTTTGTAACGATTGTATCAAGTAACTTCTTGTATGCGCCAGTCTTGTTTAATACTCCATAGAATCCTCCTACTACTAGAACGAATACTAATGTGTCAAAGAAGTAATAGAATGATTGAACAAAATTGACCCCTACATCTGCTAAGCCAAGATATGCCTTCGCCCCTTCCCTTCCATTAATGCAATAAGTAGCAATTACTACTAGCAATAATAACATTAAGATAACTTTGAATAAACTGTTTTTCTTCATATTAACCTCCTCTTAATTAATTATAGCACATTTTCTCATTTTTGATGATTTTTTTACTAGTTGTTAATTAAAAATTCTCTTTTTTGAAAGAGAATTTTTTTATTTTTTCTTCATTTGGGGAAATAGAATTACTTCCCTGATACTCTCACTTCCTGTTAGCAACATTATCAATCTATCTATTCCTATTCCCAATCCTCCCGCTGGAGGCATTCCGTATTCTAAAGCTTCAACATAATCTAAATCCATTTCGTTAGCTTCATCATTGCCAAGTTCTTTTTCTTTTAACTGGCTTTCAAATCTTTCATATTGATCAATCGGATCATTTAATTCACCAAAAGCATTCGCATATTCACAACCACAAATAAATAATTCAAATCTCTCAGTAAATCTTTCATCATCACTTTTCTTAGCTAATGGGCTAATTTCTAATGGATGTCCATAAATAAATGTCGGTTCAATTATTTCTTCCTCCACGAATTTTTCAAAGAAAGCATTAACAATATGACCATAAGCAAAATGATTTTCTACTTCCACTTGATGTTCAATAGCTAATTTTTTTGCTTCCTCAAAAGACATATTTTTAGAAAAATCAATACCTGTTTTTTCTCTAATAGCTTCCACCATATGAATTTTCCTAAAAGGAGGAGCTAAAGATATTTCCTTATCTTTCCAAGTAATATTAGTTGTCCCTAACACTTCTTTTGCTGTATTACTTATAATATTCTCTGTTAAATCAATCATTCCTTGTAAATCACTATAAGCTTTATAAAGCTCAATAGTCGTAAATTCTGGATTATGATTACGATCCATTCCCTCATTCCTAAATAATCTTCCTATTTCATAAACCGCATCCATACCTCCCACTAGCAATCTTTTTAAAGGTAGCTCTGTTGCTATTCTTAAATAAAATTCCATATTTAAGGTATTGTGATGAGTAATAAAAGGTCTAGCATTAGCACCACCTAGGATGCTATTTAAAACTGGGGTCTCTACTTCGGTGTACCCTAAATTATCTAAATAATGTTGTATTGAACGAATTATCTTTGGACGCATAAAAGCAATTCTTCTTGCTTCATCATTCATTATTAAATCAACATATCTTCGTCTAAATCTTTCTTCAATATCAACTAAACCATGATATTTTTCTGGTAAAGGTCTTAGGGCTTTAACTAAGTGAATATATTTTTCTGCATGAATACTAAGTTCCCCTGTCATAGTCTTAAAGACATAACCTTCAATACCTACAATATCTCCTAAATCAGCAGATTTAAATAATTCATAGTTTTCTTCTCCAAGATTATCTTGTCTTAAGTAAATTTGAATTTGCCCATATTTATCTTGAATATGCATAAATCCAGCTTTACCATTTCTTCTTTTAGTCATAATACGACCTGCGATAACAACTTGGACTTTTAATTCTTCTAACTCTTCTTTAGTTTTATCTAAATATTTATCCTTTATTTCCTTAGAATCAGATGTTATATCAATTCTCTCTCCAAAAGGTTTAATCCCTTTTAGTTTTAATTCTTTCATTTTCTCAATTCTTACTAATTCTTGTTCAGTTCTCTCCATTATTAACCTCTTTCACTTATAACTTCTGTATTAGCCATTATATCATGTAATCCCTTTTTGTCTTTACGATATAGGATCATAATACCACAAATTAAAATAAATATATAAGATACATAATTAACAAAATAATAAGCATATAAATAATCACTCATTCTTAAAATTAAAACAAAAATAATGTTTAATATTCCTGATATTATTCCCAAAGTAATTATACTCCTTAAAATCATAGCTTTTAAACTTGGGCTACTATCATTTTCGACAATCCTTATCTTTAACAGTTTTTTACCCAACGTTTGACCTTTATTAAGGAATTGAAAAACAACAAAGTATCCAATCGTTAATACTATTGAAATTACATTACTCCAAATACTATTCTTATTCATTTCATATAATAATAATTTATTCTCCTCTATATATTCAGTCATACTTAGATCCCCTGTTTCATAACTTTCTATAAGGTCTTGTGAATCTTTCTGTAATTCCTTATATCTAGCATTAGATAGGTTTTGTGTAAGGAAACTTAATAATATAGAAATAAGAATTATATCTATTAAATATGCTCCTAACCTGACAATAAAATTTACTTTCATAATATCAACTCCTTATTATATTATATACTATTTTTTAATTCTTTTAAATACTTATTTAATATTAAATCTATTTCCTCTTTAGTCTTTGCTAAAAAAATATCTCTCTTTATTTCAGTAGCATGGGGTAATCCTCTTATATACCACGCAATATGACTACGCATTTCTAAAACCGCTACCTTCTCTGGTTTTATTTTTAACAGGTAGTCCAAGTGATGGAAGCACATATCAATTTTTTCCTCAAAGCTTGGTTTAACAAGAACTTCTCCTGTTTCCAAATAGGTAATAATCTCTTTAATTAACCATGGATTACCTAATACTCCTCTTCCAATCATAATGGCATCACAGTTGGTATAAGCAAGCATCCCTTTAGCACCTTCTATGTCAACAATATCTCCGTTTCCTATTACAGGAATCTTAACATTAGTTTTTACTTCCTTAATTATATTCAAATCAGCTTTACCAGTATAACCTTGACTTCTTGTTCTAGGATGAATACAAATAGCACTTGCCCCTGCCTTTTCACATATTTTGGCCACTTCAACAGCATTAATACTATTATTATCCCAACCACTTCTTATTTTAACTGTAATCGGTATAGGAACACAATCAACAACAGATTCTACTATTTCTTTTATTTTACTTGGATTTTTTAATAAAGCTGCCCCTGCTTGGGATTTTACTGCTACTTTAGGAACAGGACATCCCATATTAATATCAATAATAT
>CAYWKX010000063.1:0-6625 GCA_964459185.1 uncultured Muribaculaceae bacterium
ATTAACATGTTTAAAATGTTGAAAAATAATATTAGCCTTTTCCTTGACACAAAAAATGATGATATATATAATTAGAAAACAAGAATGTTTTTAATGGTGAATAATGAAAAAATATGAAATGATTAAAAAAAATAAAGCATTCTCCATAATAATTAATGATAGTAACAAGAAGTATTTAAAAAACAGATATTTTTCAATTTATTATCAAAAAAACAATTTAAATTATAATAGATATGGTATTTCTGTTCCCACAAAGACAGGGAATGCAGTTTTAAGAAATAAAATAAAAAGGCAGATAAAAAATATAATCGACCAAAACAATATACAAAAAAGTTATGATTATGTTATAATAATTAAGAAGGACATATTAGAATTAAATTATTTAGAGAAAGAAAAAAGTTTTTTAGTTTTAATTAACAAGATAGGAGAAAAAAATGAAGAATAAGTGGAAAAAAATATTATTTATAACAATGAGTTTGTTTTTGTTATCAGGGTGTACCAAAGTTTTGAAAGATAATGAAAAGAAGATTATTAAAAATGATGAAACAGGACAATCAATTACAGAAAATATCATTTGTAAGCCAACAGATGAAGAAACATTAAAAATATATCTAGATAATGATATAGACATTTCTAAATTACCATCGTGTAAAAGTTTTACCCCAATTACTGAGTACGAGGGATTATGGACAAGCTTTTTTATTAAACCATTAGCTTGGATAATAATTAAGACAGGACAACTTGTTAATAATTATGGTTTTGCTCTAATAATTGTATGTTTGTTAATTAGATTGGCATTAATGCCTGTAACAAAGAAAACAGCAATTCAATCAGAAAATATGAAAAAAGCTCAACCAGAATTACAGAAATTGGAAAAGAAATATAAAGAAAAAACATCTCAAGAGGAACAACAAAAAAAGGCTCAGGAAATGATGATTCTTTATAAAAAATATGGAATAAATCCGGTTTCAGGTTGTTTATTAGCATTTATTCAATTACCTCTATTATTTGCCTTCTTAGAAGCAATTAATAGGACACCAGCAATATTTGAGGGAAATTTTCTTGCTTTTCAGTTAGGTACAACCGCTAAAAAGGGGCTAGAGGCAGGGAATTATTGGTATATTTTATTAATTATATTTATAATGGGAGCAACATATTTTTCATTTAAAAAGTCTTTAAAGGATCAGTCTCAAGCCGCCCAACAAATGAAATTTACTTTATACTTTATGTTGGTTATTATTTTAATAGCGTCATTTACCCAACCAGCGGCTATAGGGATATATTGGATAGCTTCTTCGCTATTCACAATAGGGCAAAATGTCTGGGTTGAAAAGAGGAGTAAGAAATAATGAAAAAATATAATTTTGAGGGAAAAAGCTTTGAGGATGCTAAATCAAAGGCTCTAGAAGAATTAAAAATAAATGAAGAGGATTTAATTTTATTTATAGTTCAAGAGAAAACAGGCTTATTAAAGAAAAACGTAATTATTGAAGTTATCAATATAAATGATTTAATTACCTATGTAAAAGAAACATTAATGGAAATAACAAAATTAATGAATATTGAGATCAATCTTGAAGTAAGAAGAAGAGAAAAAAACATTTCAATTAAAATATTCTCTGATAATAATGCTATTTTAATAGGAAAAAATGGTAGAACAATCGGAGCTCTACAAACATTAATTAGACAAATAATATCTAATCAAATTAAAGAACGCATTAATATTAATTTAGATATTGAAAACTATAAAGAAAACAAAATTAAAAGTATAGAATATATAGCTAAGAAAATAGCTAAAGAAGTAGAAAATACTAAAATAGAAGCTAAAATGGATAGCATGAATTCATATGAAAGAAGAATAATTCATAGTCTCTTATCAGATAATAAAAATGTATATACTGTTTCTGAAGGAGAAGAACCGAATAGATATGTTGTAATAAAACCAAGAGAAGAATAATATAAAGGCACTCAAATGAGTGTTTTTATAAATACAAATTATTATTAAAAGTTCATAATTTTTTTATCTTAGAAAAAAGTTTTATTTTAATCAATAATATGATAAAATATACATCGGAAAAGGAAAGATATTATGAATGATACAATTGTTGCTATTTCCACTGCTTTAGGAATTGGAGCTATTTCTATTATTAGAGTGAGTGGTGAAGAATCCATTAAAGTTGTAAATAAACTTTTTAAAGGTAAAAATTTGGAAAGAGTTGAATCTCATACCATTAATTATGGTTATATCGTCGATAAAAGCAATAATATTATTGATGAAGTTTTAGTAACTATTATGAAAAGCCCTAAAACATTTACAAGGGAGGATATTGTTGAAATTAACTGTCATGGTGGAATATCTACAACGAATAAAGTTTTAGAATTAATTATAATGGAGGGAGTTCGTTTAGCGGAGCCAGGAGAATTTACTAAAAGAGCTTTCCTAAATGGGCGTATTGATTTAATCGAGGCCGATGGTATTATGAATTTAATATCATCTAAGACAGAAAAAAACAGAGAATTAGCAATTAATCAATTAAGTGGTAGAGTATCAAGCATGATATCAGGTTTAAGGGAGGACTTAGTTTCAATTATTTCTAATATAGAAGTTAACATTGATTATCCAGAATATGAAGACATTGAAGTATTAACTACTGACAAAATACTGCCTAGATTAATTAGATTTAAAGAGAATTTGAAAAAAATTATTAAAGAATCCCATAATGGAAGACTAATTAATGAAGGAATTAAGGTAGGAATAATAGGAAAACCTAACGTTGGGAAAAGCAGCTTACTAAACGCCCTATTAGAGGAAGAAAAAGCAATTGTTACAGAGGTTGCGGGGACAACCAGGGATATTGTTGAAGGAACAATTACGGTTAATGGAATATTATTAAATATAATTGATACTGCAGGGATTAGAGAAACGAAAAATATTGTGGAGAAACTTGGAGTAGAAAAAAGTTTAAAAGTTATTAATGATGCCGATTTGATTATTTTAATGTTAAATAATAATGAAAAATTGACAAACGAGGACAAAAAAATATTAAATTTAATTAAGACAAAGAAACATATTGTTGTTATCAACAAAATAGATTTGGAAGACAAGGTCAACTATTTTGATAAAGATATTGTTAGAATAAGTTTAAAGGATAATACAAACCTTGAGGAGCTTAAAGGAAAGATAAATGATATTTTTAATTTAGAACAAATAGAAACAAAGGATCTTACATATCTAAGTAATGCTAGAAGTATAGCCTTGCTCAATAGTGCTTTGGAAAAAATTGAAGAAAGTATTATAGCTATTAATAATAATGAATTTATTGATATAGTAGAGCTAGGAATTAAAGAGTCCTGGAGTCTTTTAGGAGAAATAATTGGGGAAACTTATAATGATGAATTAATAGATAATTTATTTAGTAAGTTTTGTTTAGGAAAGTGATTTATATGGAATACGAAATAATTGTTGTTGGAGGAGGACATGCAGGATGTGAAGCAGCTCTAGCTTCCGCAAAAAAAGGACATAGAACTCTTTTAATCACAGGAAGAATTGAAAATATAGCGACTTTGCCGTGTAATCCCTCAATCGGAGGATCTGCCAAGGGAATTATTGTTAGAGAAATAGATGCTCTAGGGGGAATAATGGGAATTAATGCTGATAAAACATTAATTCAAATGAAGATGTTAAATTCTTCCAAAGGACCAGCAGTTAGGTCCTTGAGAGCTCAAATAGATAAGATAGATTATCCAGCAGAAATGCAAAAAATATTGAAAGAACAGCAAAATTTAGAGTTGTTAGAGTCGATAGTAGAAGACCTAATAGTTAAAGATCAGACAGTTTTTGGGGTAATATTAGAAAATGGTAAAAATATAACCTCAAAATGTGTAATTTTAACTACAGGGACATATTTAAAAGCCGATATTTTAATAGGTAGCGAAAGGACTAGAAATGGTCCTGGCGGGGAAAAACCTTCAATGCATTTAAGTGATAATTTAAAAAAGTATGGATTTGAGATATTAAGATTAAAAACAGGAACACCTCCAAGAATTAAAAGAGATACCATTGATTTTTCTAAAACTAAAAAAGAAGAAGGTGACAGGGAATATTATGCTTTTTCTCACGATATTGAGCCTTCCTATGATATAAATGGGCAGGAACCATGTCACTTAATATATACAAACGATGAAACTAAAAAAATAATTCTTGAGAATTTAAACAAATCTAGCATTTATGGGGGAAGAGATGATATCAAGGGTGTGGGCCCAAGATATTGTCCGTCTATTGAAGACAAAATTGTAAAATTTAGCGACAAAGAAAGACATCAACTTTTCCTAGAACCAGAAAGCTTACATTATGATGATATTTATCTCCAAGGTTTTTCAACTAGTATGCCAAAAGAAATTCAAGAAAAAATGGTACATAGTTTAGAAGGTTTAGAAAACGCCAAAATTTTAAAATATGCCTATGCTATTGAATATGATGCTATCTACCCTACCCAAGTTAATGTTAGTCTAGAAACAAAAATATTAAAGAACCTTTTTACGGCTGGCCAGATAAATGGAACAAGTGGTTATGAGGAGGCAGCCTGTCAAGGATTAATAGCGGGGATTAATGCCAGTTTAAAAACTGAGAATAAGGAACCGTTTGTTTTAAAAAGAAATGAAGCATATATTGGTGTTTTAATAGATGATTTGGTAACAAAAGGGACAATTGAACCTTATCGAATGTTAACTTCGAGAGCGGAATATCGCCTTCTTTTAAGACATGATAATTGTGACCTGAGACTACGGGAATATGGATATAAAATAGGCTTGATTAATGAAGATAAGCATGAAAAATTAATTAAAAAAACAAAACAAATCAAGGAGTTAAAAAAATATCTAAAAGAAACTAAATTAAATCCTAATAAAGAAAATAATGATTTGTTAAAAAAATTAGGTAGCTCAATTATTAAAGATGGAATATCTTTATATGATTTGTTGAAGAGAATAGAAATAAATATCACTAATTTAAAAGAAGAAGGAATATTAAATAAGGATTATGCTAAGGAAATAGAAGAAGAGGTTACTATTCAAATAAAATATGAGGGATATATAAATAAGATAGTAAGAGAAGCACAAAAAATGTTAAAGAATGAGATTAAACAAATACCTGAAGACATAGATTATAATAAAATTTCTAATTTAGCAAGTGAAGCCAAACAAAAATTAATAAAAATTAGACCTAAATCTATAGGTCAAGCCTTAAGGATAAGTGGTGTAAACCCGACAGATATTTCTATTTTAATGATTTATTTAAGGAAGAATTATAATGAATAAAGAAGAATTTATTAAATATTTAAAGGAAATTAATATAATTTTAACAGACAAGCAAATTAAAGAACTTGAAACTTATTATAATTTATTAATTGAAGAAAACAAAAAATATAATTTAACAACAATAGTTAAGGAAGAAGATGTTTATTTAAAACATTTTTATGATAGTTTAACAATAATCAAAATAATAAAATTAGGTAATCAATCCATATGTGATATTGGAACAGGCGCGGGCTTCCCCGGACTTGTTTTAAAAATAGTGTTTCCCAATATAAAACTAACCCTGATTGAAGCTACTGCTAAAAAATGCGATTTTCTTAAATTGGTAATAAGAGAATTAAAACTAGATAATGTTATAGTAATAAATGATAGGATAGAAAATTATAGTAAAATAAATAGAGAAAAATATGATATTGTTATTTGTAGAGCTGTTGCTAAGCTTAAAATATTACTAGAGATAGCTATTCCATTGGTAAAAGTAGGAGGATTATTTATTCCTTTAAAGGGAAAACTAGAAGAAGAAAAAGACAATTTAAGTGAATATTTGAATGAATTAAAAATAAAAATAATTGAAGAGCAACAATTCTTTTTGCCAAAGGAAGAAAGTAGAAGAACACTGATCCTTTTTCAAAAAAAAGAGTCAACGAACAAAATATACCCCCGTAGATATAACGAAATTATTAAAAAAGAGTTATAAAATTATTTCTCAAGAAATAAATTTTTAAATTACTTGTAAAAAAAAGCAAAATATAGTATTATTACTATAGGGAAATGTAAAAAAGGAAAAGAGGGAAATTTATATGCAGGGAAAATCAATAGTTAATATAAAAATAGAAAACATTATACCAAATAGATTTCAACCAAGGCTTACTTTTGATGAGAATTCTCTGAATGAATTAGCTAATTCTATCAAAACACATGGGATAATTGAACCTTTAATTTTAAGACAAATTGGAGAAAAGTATGAAATAATAGCCGGTGAAAGAAGATATAAAGCTTCAAAAATTATTGGATTATCGGAAGTCCCTGCAATTATTATGAATACAGATGATAAAACATCGGCAGAACTAGCGGTAGTGGAAAATACTCAAAGAAGAGAATTATCTGCCTTAGAAGAAGCAAATTCATATAAGAAATTATTAGACTTAGGCCAAATGACACAGGAGGAATTAGCAGCTAGAATGGGTAAATCCCAGTCCTCTGTTGCTAATAAAATAAGATTATTAAACTTATCAGAGGAAGTTCAAAATGCTTTGTTAAAAAATTCTATTTCTGAAAGACATGCTAGGAGTCTATTACAAATAAAAGATTT
>CAYWKX010000064.1:0-6588 GCA_964459185.1 uncultured Muribaculaceae bacterium
TGAATTGTTAAAGGATGAAATATCAGATGTATTACTTACTTTAAGCGAAAGAGAAGAACAGGTTTTAAGATTAAGATTTGGACTTGATGATGGATCATGTAAAACACTCGAAGAGGTTGGTCAAATGTTTGGGGTAACAAGAGAAAGAATTAGACAAATTGAAGCTAAAGCTTTAAGAAAATTACGCCATCCTTCTCGTTCAAGAAAATTAAAGGACTTTCTAAATGAATAATTTATCTGAAAGATTGAAATCATTAGCCAATTATGTTGAAGAAGATAGTAGGATAATTGATATAGGGTGTGATCATGCTTATTTAGATATATATTTGATGCAACATAAAAAAAATATTTTCCTAATCGCTAGTGATATAAATGAAAAAGCTTTAAATAATGCTAAACAAAATATTAAAAAATATAACTTAGATAATAAAATAGATGTTAGATTAGGAAATGGCTTGGATATTGTTAATAATGATGAAATAGATACAATTATTATGTCAGGTTTAGGAACTCATAAAATTGTAGGTGTTTTAGTAAACAATATTAACAAATTAAAGAATGTTAAGCAGATTATAATTCAAAGTAATACTAATATTGAATTCTTAAGAAAAAAAGTAATAAGTTTGAAATATTATATTGCTTCTGAGGAGTTAGTTAAAGAAAATAACATTATTTATACGATTATTGATTTTAGAAAAGGAAAAAGAAGATATACCAAAAAGGATATTTATTTTGGACCTATTTTAATAAAAGAAAATAGTGATTTATTTAAGGAAAAGAATAAGGAAGATTTAGCAAAATTAGAAGTATTATTAAAATTAATTCCTAGAAATAATTATTTTTATCGTTATAAAGTATTAAAAAAGATAAAATTGTATAAAAAATATCTCTATAAAAAATAGTGATATTTTTTTTATAAAAAGAAGTTCGGAGGATTGTCGTTTTGAGAATTATTTGAAGGTTTAGAAGCTGGTTCTGGTTTGTTATTTTTGGTATTGTTATCTGTTTCGTCTTTGAAAACAGAAGCTAATTTAAACATTGACCTCATATTACCAAACATTGGACCTACTTGTTTTACTAAAGGAACAGCTTGATTGACAACTCCTAAAGCACGAGAAGCATTACTTAAAAGACCACCCCAGTTCATTCCTTTAATTGCTCCGGTTATTCGACTAAAATTCCCTAAACCCGCGCCCATACCTCGGCCTAAATTTGGCATAAAACCCATACCCCTTGCCATATTGGGATACATTCCCATATTGCCAAACATTGGATAAGAAAACTCTCTACCATACATGATATTTACCCTCTTTCTAAGATAATATATGAAATCGTAAAAAAAATGTTAAAAAAATAATAAAAATATGTTATAATGATATAAAGTAGGGGTAGTGACTAGGAGGAATATGATGTTAGATATTTTGTTATGGCCATTTTTACAGGTATATCGCTTATTTAGTTTTATTGTTTCTTCAATTGCTAAATTATTTACGGGTAAAAATAAAAAAAATGAATCAGTTGGGGGATTAGCATCTGGTGAAAATAAAGAGACAAAAGAAGCACCAAAACCCCAAATGTTTAGATATAAATATATTGCTAAATTAACAAATGGAAAGAAAAAACCAGGATCTGTTGATGCCTTAAATAAAGCAGACGCTAGATCTTATTTAGTTAATTTAGGTTATGAAATAATATCCTTAAAAGAAGATAAATTGTCAACTAGTTTAGGATTAACAGCATTAAGTAATCGAAGAAAAATGCGTTATAAGGAATTAACCTTCTTTTTAACACAATTATCTACTTATATTACATCAGGCGTACCACTTACAGATTCAGTGGCCATCTTAACTAAACAGGCAAAAAAACCAAAAGACAAAACTCTTTATGGTAAATTGGTATATGAGTTAAATAAAGGAGTTAATTTTAGTGATGCTTTGAGTAAACAAGGTGATACTTTCCCTAAACTACTTATTAATATGGTAAGGACGGCAGAATTAACAGGTGATTTAACCGAAATATTAGATGATATGGCAAAATATTATAAAACTAGTGAAGAAAACAGAAAACAGATAATTAGTGCTCTTACTTATCCTAGTGTTATTTTTGTTGTGGCTATGTCTATTTTAACCTTTATTATCTTATATGTTGTTCCACAATTTACAGGAATATATGCACAACTTGGTACGGAATTACCGAAAATTACCGTAATAATTATTGGGGTAAGTGATTATGCAAGGAATAATATTTTTACTATTATTATTGGTGTAATTGTTTTAATAAATGTTCTACTTATATCGTTTAAAAAAATAAAAGCATTCAGATATGTTTTTCAATGGATATTTATGCACGTACCTGTTATTAGTAATATTATTATTTATAAAGAAATAATAATGTTTACTAAAACATTTTCTACCTTAATTAGACATGATGTCTTTATTACTGATAGTATGGATATTTTAAAAAAGATAACTAATAATGAAATATATAAAACATTAATTAATGATGCAATTAATAATCTAAGTGATGGTAATGGGGTATCACCAGCTTTCCGTGGGCATTGGGCTTTCCCTTCCACTGCTTATGAAATGTTATTAACGGGGGAGAAAACAGGAAAAATGGGTCCAATGATGGACAATGTTGCTGGTTATTACGAAATATCCCAAAAGAACCTAATAGTTCAATTAAAAAGTTTAATTGAACCAGTTATGATAATTTTCTTGGCCTTTACTGTTGGAATAATCCTACTAGCTGTTATTATCCCAATGTTTGATATGTATAAAAATGTGTTATAGGAGTTTAATATGGATATATATTACAAAATAATTTTCTTCATCTTTGGTGCTATTATGGGATCATTTTTCCATGTTGTAGCAACTAGATTAGCAAAGGGGGAGTCTATTACTAGACCATCCTCGCATTGTCATAATTGTAATCATAAATTAAAGTTTTATGAACTAATTCCCATTTTATCTTATATTATTCAAAAGGGTAGGAGTCGTTGTTGCCATCAAAAACTTCCAATTAGTTACCTAATGATAGAGATTGTCACTGGAGTACTATTTGCTGTTTGTTTTCATGTTTATGACTTTAGTTATGGGTTGATTATTGCTCTTATTTTTATTTCCGCCTTGATAACGGTAATTGTAAGTGATATTGAATATATGATAATTTTAGATGAGGTATTATATGTTTCAACTTTTCTAATTGTTATAACTTATTTAGTTTTTACTAATTTTGAGTATACTGCGATGCATATATATGCCGCTTTAGGATCTTTTGGAAGCATGTATATTATTAAGATAATTGGAGACTATCTTTTTAAAAGAGAATCTTTAGGCGGAGGAGACATAAAATTAATGTTTTTATTTGGGTTAGTTTTAGGTTTTCCTTTAGCAATATCAACAATTTTCTTAGCAACTTTTTTAGCTTTCCCGATTGCTCTTTATTTATTATATAAAAAGAAAGATAATATGATACCTTTTGGTCCGTTTCTTAGTATAGCGGCAATGATTATTTTCATATCGGGGATAGAATTTAGAGAGATAATCGAATTTATTATTTAAATATAGTATTGACATATATTCTTTTAAATGAGTGTATAATTATAGTGATTATACATTACTTTT
Organism: uncultured Muribaculaceae bacterium; assembly: GCA_964459185.1. GTDB lineage: Bacteria > Bacillota_I > Bacilli_A > RF39 > UBA660 > CAYWKX01. Next base: position 3,627 of record CAYWKX010000064.1, read on the forward strand.
TTTTTAATCTATGGTAAAATATGTTATAGGGAGATGATTAAATGAAAGTTGTAGTAAGTGCAGGTGGAACAGGAGGACATATTTACCCCGCGTTAGCGATAATAAACAAAATAAAAGCTGAAGAACCTAATAGTGAATTCTTATATATTGGGACTAATGATCGAATGGAGAAAGATTTAATTCCAGAATTTGGAATTAGATATGAAGCTATTAAGATTGAGGGATTAAATAGAAAAAAAATACTTAAAAATATAATTGTTTTAGGAGAATTCTTAAAAGCTAGAATGATATGTAAAAAAATAATTAGAAAGTTTAATCCTGATGTTGTTATTGGAACTGGGGGTTACGTAACTGCTCCGGTTATCTGGGCAGGGAAAAAATTAGGGAAGAAAACTTTTATTCATGAACAAAATAGTATTGTTGGTGTATCTAATAGATATTTAAGTAAATATGCTGATAAGGTAGGAGTTTCTTTTGAAAGTACAATAGATTTTTTTGATAAGAAAAAGGTTGTTTTAACAGGTAATCCTTGTAGTGAAAAAGCTTTAGATATTAAAATGGCTAAAAAAGAAGACTTTGGTCTTGAGAAAGATAAAAAATTAGTTTTAATTGTTATGGGGTCTTTAGGAAGTAGAACTATTAATGATAAAATTGTTAGCTTTCTTGAAGAATTTGCTAATAAAGATTATGAAGTAGTCTTAGTGACCGGGAATTCTTATTATGAAAAAGTAAAAGACTTAAAAGCTCCAAAAAATGTTAAAATATTACCATATATTTTTGAAATGCCTTCTTTGATGAAGGTCACTGACTTAATGATTTCAAGAGCAGGTGCTTCCACGATGAGTGAGATAATGGTTTTAGGGATTCCAACGATATTTATTCCTAGTCCTTATGTAGCTAATAATCATCAATATAAAAATGCCATGGATTTGGTAGAAAAAAAAGCTGGTTTAATTTTAGAAGAAAAGGATTTGGATAGAGATAATTTAATTACTTTAATTGATAAAACAATTAATGATGAAAAGAAAATTAAAGAAATAAAAGATAATTTAAATAAATTAGGCATAAAAGATAGTTCAAGTAGAATATATAAAGTGCTAAAGGAATTGATACAAAATGATCGAAAAATTTATTAAAGAGTTTGAGTATTATGAAGACATTTCTTTAAAGAAATATAATACTTATAAAATAGATGCTAAATGTAAGTATTTGGTTTTTCCTAAAAATATAGAAGAATTAAAAAAAATACTTAAATATATAAAAGAAAATAAATATAAATATTTAATATTAGGTAATGGTAGTAATATTATTTTCGCATTTGAATATTTTAATGGCATTATTATTAAATTGGATAGATTTAATCAGTTAAAAATAAATAAAAATATTATAACCGTCTCGGCTGGTTATTCTTTAATGAAATTAGCAAGAGAGGTAGCAAATAAAGAATTATCTGGTTTAGAGTTTGCGGGAGGTATCCCAGGTTTAGTGGGGGCTTCGGTAGCAATGAATGCTGGGGCATATAAAAGAGACATGGCTAGTATAGTTAAAGAAGTAAAGGTTTTGACTTCAGATTTAAAGGTTATAACATTGACTAATCAAGACTTAGAGTTTAATTATCGGTCATCTTACTTTAAAAGTCATAAAGAATATATTTGTTTAGAAGCTGTATTGGAATTAGAAAAAAAGAATAAAGAAGAGATTTTTAGTTTAATGGAAGATAGACAAAAAAGAAGACTAGAAAGCCAACCATTAGATTTACCTTCCGCGGGTAGTGTTTTCCGTAATCCAGAAGGTATGTATGCTGGGGAATTAATTGAAAAATTAGGGCTAAAGGGTAAAAGAATTAATGATGCAGGGATATCAGAAAAACATGCTAATTTTATTGTTAATGTTGGTAATGCAAAAGGAGAAGATATTGTTAAATTAATAGATTTAATTAAAATTAAGGTAAAGGAAAAATATCAAGTAGATTTAATTTTGGAACAAGAAATTATTAGGTGATATAATGACAACTAAAAAAATAAAGGTAAGGGTAAAGAAAAAAAGATTAAAGATTAAGAGTGTTATTATCTTCTTAATTATTTTAAGTCTACTTTATGTTACTTTTATTTATATTAAAGACTTACCAATTAAAAATATTTATATAGTAAATAATAATATTGTAAGTGATGGGGAAATTATTAAACTAGCTAAGATAGTTAATTATCCTCCTTTTATAGAAACATTTAGATATGAAATGAAGAATAATATCCTAAAAAATGACTTCATTAAGAGTGTTAAAATTACTAAAACTTTAAGTAGAAAAGTATATGTTGAAATAGAGGAATATAAAGTTATATGTCAAATAAAAGATACCAATACTATTATTTTAGAAACAGGTAAGAAGTTGGAAAATATTTATAATATTAGTGAAGTTCCTATTCTTGTTAATGATGTATCTTTAGTATACGATGATTTTATAAAACAGTTTAGTATGGTTAATAAAGATATAATGCTAGAAATATCTGAAATTGAATATTCACCAGTTGAGGTAGATAAAGAAAGATTTTTATTATATATGGATGATGATAATTATGTTTATATAACCCTAACTAAGATAGCTAGTTTAAATAAATATAATGATATTGTTAATGAGTTAGAGGGAAAAGTTGGAACATTATATCTAGATTCTGGTAATTATTTTGAAGAAAGATAGAGTTATTTTATAATAACTCTTTCTTTTTTAAAGAAAATGTAATATAATTATTTTAGGAGGATAGATATGGATACATTTTTAATTGTTGTAATTGTTATCGTGGCTATTTTAGCTTTATTAATCTTTTATGGAATAGGAGTATATAATAAACTAATTAATCGAAGAAATAAAGTGCAAGATCAATGGTCACAAATCGATGTTCAAATAAAGAGAAGATCAGACTTGATACCAAACTTAGTTGAAACAGTTAAAGGTTATGCTAAACAT
>CAYWKX010000065.1:0-6459 GCA_964459185.1 uncultured Muribaculaceae bacterium
AATGCCATGCAGGTGCTCCGGGACTACCGGCTGGTCGGGCACGTGCACGACGAGGTCATCATCGAGGCCCCGCAGGACGCGTCCATGGATACCGTCTGTGAACTGATGGGCAGGTCGCCCGCGTGGTTGCCGGGCATTGAGCTCCGTGCCGACGGGTATGAGTGCCAATTCTATCAAAAACAGTGATTTTCGGTTTGAAATAAAAAGAAGGGACTCCATTGACAATATAAACCTGACAGTTTATAATCATTCTGTTTCTTCTCCTAAATGAAAGGAGTACCATTATGACTATTTCTGAGCAGATCAAGGTGCTGTGCGTGCGAAGCAATATCAGCGTTGCGGAGCTTGCGAGGCGTCTTGGATCCACACCGCAAAACTTCAACGGGAAACTGCGTAGAGATTCGATTACCGTTGTCGACATGGAACGTATCGCTGAGGCGACAGGGACTCAATTCAAAAGAGAATTTGTGCTGAAGAATGGAGAAACCGTATGAGCTACGAGCAGTTTTATTCCAATCGGGATGTGGTTTCATTGTTCTCCGGAGCGATGGGGCTGGATATTGGGTTGCAACAAGCCGGATTAAACGTAGTCATTGGTCAGGATTTTGAGCCCGCATGTGTGGAGACCATGAAGGCAAACGGTCATAATGTGCTGGGAGGCGACATCAGAGAGATTCAGCCACAGCAGCTTTTGGATCTGACAGGTCTGCAGCGTGGTGAGCCTTTCCTGATTTGTGGCGGGCCTCCATGTCAGCCCTTCTCTACCGCAGGGAAACGGTTAGGAATAAACGATCCCCGTGGCAGCCTTTTCATGGATTTTATCAGGATGATTGATTATATCCGACCTCGGTTTTTCATTATGGAGAACGTAAAGGGCATCATGTCTGCTCCCTTGAAGCATGTCCCCGGCGCAGAACGCGATGAATCTGATCCTGATCAGAAACTGGGCACAGTTTTGGACGTCATATTGTCCGAATTTAACAAGCTCGGATATAAGACTGTGTATGGCATCCTGGATGCAGTGAACTATGGCGTTCCTCAATTCCGTGAGCGCTTTGTTCTGATTGGCAGCCGTGATCATGAAGAAATCTTCCTCCCTGTTCCGACACATTTTCAGATGCATCAGAATCCTGAGTGCCGCTGGCGGACAGTTGGAGAAGTTATCAAAGATTTGGAAGATAATCCTGGAGAATGCGGAACCCTTCCACCGGACAGAAAAAAGTACCTTAAGATGGTTCCTGAAGGCGGAAACTGGCGTGATCTGCCCAAGGATATTATCCCTGCAGCCATGGGCGGAGCGTATGAGTCTGGCGGAGGAAAGGTGGGCTTCTACCGCAGGCTGTCATATTCGCAGCCGTCTCCAACGATAACTACAGCACCCGCACAGAAAGCGACAATGCTCTGTCATCCTACGAAGGATCGTCCCTTAAGCGTTAAGGAATATGCCAGGATACAGCAGTTCCCGGAAGACTGGGTATTTACCGGAACGATTGCTGCAAAGTATAAACAAATCGGGAATGCCGTACCGGTAGGATTGGCAAAAGCGATCGGACAAGCAGTACTGGCAACAGCAAATAAAACTGCGGTCGTAGAAACAAAACGGTTCAGAGGTACTGCGATTCATAGTCGGATTAAAGATGCTATGGAACTTGGCCACTATTCAGGCGTTGCAGCGATTTGAGGAGGTAACGGCAATGGCGATTAGTTCAGGATATAATGAATATCAGGTCATTCAGGCCATTTCAAATGCATTGGAAGAGTTCTATAGCTCATTGATTCAGAAAATTGATGATCTGGATATTGTCAAAATAATGAAACGGAAGAACCCGTACCTTTACCGTGCCAAAGCCATGCAGAATGCAGCGGAGATTGTTGAATCGGTACTGAGCGCATTTGTTACTTCCAGCGAGGAAACCATCTTCGGAAACTGCTTCTTCGAACCCCTGGCTATTGCTGCCAGCGGTGGAAATAAAGCACTGGCCGAAGGCATTGATATCATGCTGCATGAAGAAAATACAATCTACGCGGTAGCAGTAAAGAGCGGCCCGTCTGTATTCAACGCCGACAGTAAAAAACGGCAGGAACAGAACTTCACAGCGGCTTCCAAACTGGCACAGCAAGCCAGAGCGCATTATGATCCGATCATCGGCTATGCTTACGGGAAAAAGAAAGAAACGGGAAAAGGCAAGCCCAAAATGTACCGGGAACTGGCCGGAAAACAATTCTGGGCAGAACTGACCGGAGACGAGGACTTTTATCTTAAAATCATTCAGTTCATGGGCACAATGCCGGAACAGTATGTCGCCGCCTACAAGGAAAGCTACAACAAAGCAAGCAACCGGCTTGTTCGGGAATTCTCCAATCAGTTCTGTAAGGAAGACGGCAGTATTGACTGGGAGAAACTTGTAGAATTCAATTCCGGTGACTGAGCATAATTGGGCAGCTTGATCCAAGCTGCCCGAACGTGTCTTTATAGCATAGAAAATCTTCAGGACAAAGCAGGAGGAACCGCATGATTGGCAGCCGCTCATTCACGGATTATGTATCTGATCGTTTCAAGACAGAGATATACATTGCAGTTTCTGATTATGTGGACGAGTGCGCCGAGGACGATTATGAAGCTCTGGATCTGAGAATCAATAATGTTCATCAGATCGGAGAAGTAGAGGTTGACGAGACACGGGTTAAAAAAGCGTATCCCTACGATCTTCCAGAAATGATGATCGGCTTTGATATTATCGTTGAAGCTGATTTTATAATCCGTGAGGGAGACTACCACTATGATAACGAGGATTATCCTCACCAGTGGTTTTTGCTTCGCTGTACTGGGAATCTCGAAAAGAACCTGGATGATTTTCAAATATATGGGATTGAGGTCTACAATAGCCGTCAGCTCCGGGATCAGGCAATGTACGATAGTCTGGTGCCCGTCATGTATGCGAAAGATTATGAAGAGCGAGCTGAACAGTTCCTCAAGGATGTCCACCCAAAGGCAATTGTAAACAATACACCACCAGATCCTATGGACATTGCCAAGCGGCTCGGCTTAACTGTTATTCCCCGCACAATTACAAAGGATTGCAGTGTTTTCGGGCAGATCTACTTTCGCGAAACAGAAGCAGAGTTCTATGATAAAGATACAGACTCATTGGTGAAGGAACTCGTTCACGCAAAAACCATTGTTGTTGATCCCAATACATTCTTTCTCTACAATCTCGGAAAAGTGAATAACACCATCATCCACGAATGCGTCCACTGGTATTACCATAGAAAAGCATTTGAACTGGATCGGCTTTGTAATGCAAGCGCTAGTATGATCGGATGCAGAGTTGTCGGAGGTGTGGACTATCAAAGGAGCAGCAATGACATAGGTAAGATGGAGTCTCAGGCAAACGCCTTGACTCCTAGGATTCAGATGCCTATGCCATCTTTCAAGGTTGCTGCCAGCAGGCGGTTAAATGAAATTCGAGCAAAACTGGGCAAACGGGATCTGATTGATCTCATGGAACCGCTGATTGATCAGTTGGCTCAGGACTACGGAGTATCAAGGCTTGCTGCAAAGATTCGGCTCATGGAAGCCGGTTTTACAGAAGCCATCGGCACCTTCAACTACGTCGATGGCCATTATGTCAGGCCATACTCCTTCAAATCCGGATCACTGAAGGAAAGCCAGACTTTTACGCTCAGTGCGGCAGATGCGGGAATCCAGTGGTTGGTGAATCCGGAACTGCACAAGCTGACCGAAAACGGAGATTATCTATTTGTTGAGAACCATTTTGTTTTCAACACGAAGCAATACGTTCAGCATAGTGAAGACGGCGAACTGCAACTGACCGAATACGCACGCCGCCATATGGATGAATGCTGTCTGATCTTCGATATGAAGATCAAGAGCAATGTTGACAAGCAATACTACACAGAGTGCTATCTGAACCGCGAAACCAGTGATGTTACATTTGAGATCGCTTTTCATAACGGATATGAAAACGCACCGCCCGAAAAGCAGATACAATTGCGAAAAGCCGCTGTCGAAGAGGCCCAGAAAATTGCACTGCAGATGTCAGAAGACCCAGGGAAATGCCTTAAACTGCTTCTGGATTGGCGTGGCATGAAACAGAACGAACTGGCTCGGGCGATAGGATGTAATGAAAAAACTATCAGCCGTATTATGACCGGAGAGACGCTGGATGTGTCATTCGAAAACGGTATTCTGATCTGCTTTGCACTGAATTTACCGCCGATGATCAGCAATAAACTTCTGACCGTTTTTCACTGTCCGCTGAATGTACCCCGCAATCAGAATCATATATGGATTCAAGAAGCCTTAAATGTGAAATACGAAGAGGGCATTGAGGCCGCTCGGAAATACCTCGCCAACTACGGCGTTGAGATTTAACAGAAACTTAACATTTTGGGCTGGACACGACATGTCCAGCCTTATTTTTTTGCGCAAAAATACAACAAACCAGTAGGATCTGAAATCGCAGGAAAACCTTAATTTACAATGTGTTGAAGGCCATCATACTCAGGCATCTGATGTGCCAAAGACCAGCCGCCAAATCTTGTCAATAGCTTTACAGAGAAAAATGCGAAGATGCCATGCCCTTGTTGTCTAACCCAAAGCATGACTGGACATGGCATGTCCATTTTTTCTGGGAAACCCATGTTACTTTCTAGTAAACACAGGGGCTTTCGGAAAAGAAGGACGAGCCCAAGGGAGGCGAATGGAAAGTGACTGAAAGCAGAAAGCAGGATCTGCTGGACAGCATTATGAACTGCGCGGCGGTTGTTGCGGAACGCATGGGCGAAGAGACAGTCCTTGGAATTTTTCAGGCTTATGGTTGTAAATCCGTCGAAGATTTGGGCGTAGCTGATTATGAAGCGGTATTCAGCACGCTCTTCCAGTACGAAGTTGATTCAAGGGATTAACAGAAACCGGAAAACGCAGCGGAAAGATTACTTAAATGATGAGGGGGATCGAATTTATGCCATACAGTGCGGGAACCATTGATATTTCTGCATCTCCCGGCATGGGCTTCGAATTTTTCCCTTTAATTGAGAGGTGTTTTTCCCGGCAGCGGGGCCTTACTCTTTAGGCCTTCAACAGGGGCTTCCTTTTTTGTCCTATAGGTGAGAGACTTTTCCGCTTGATCTGGCCGATGGGCCATCAAGATACATGTCCTCAGCATGACAGTAAACCGCTGGCCTGATCCGCAGGCGCTTCCCGTGCAGTGCACGGCCCGGGAAGCTGCATCACGGCTACGGTGACGGCGACAGATTACCCAAGGCAGCCAGCGACGTGATCCGCTGGTCACCTCGACCCGGGGGCATCCCGAGGAAGGTGACCGCATGAGGATGACTGGCACGTACCGGGCTTGTCCCCAGAAATGGAGACAAGCTCATGAAAAACTCATCTGAATCCCAGCTGCAGGGCAGCAACGTCACTTTTAACCATAAGACCTATGTCGGCGAACACGGCGAGGTTCTGTACGACATGCCGCTGGATGCGGAAGACATCGACCTGAAGGATTTCAACGCAACCGCGAAAGATCTGGTTACCCTGCGGTACAATGGTACCGACAGTATCAGGGTTCTGTTCGTCAAGACGGACAACCTGGAGCTGGCAAAGTTCCAGTGGAGCTACATTGACGAAAAGCATAACCAGAAGATGCGGGACTCCCGCTGTATAGTACCCGGCGCTCATGGGATGATCATCTGCCCGAAGAAGAACAACTGCAACTGTTGCCCCTTCGGGAAGAAGCCGGAAGAGAAGGAGCGCCATACGATCAGCTGGGACGGCCTCATCGACAAGGGTTACGAACCTGCGATCGGCGTTCCCGTGGAGACTCAGGTTATCCGGGACATCGAACTGGAAGAGGTCAAGGCGCTGATGAATGAAAAGGATCCCCGGATCTGGCGGGCTTTCGCTATGAAGGAGATCTACGGTGAATCGGTCGATGTGATCAAGGAAGAACTGGGCGTCAGCGCACCACGGGTTTACCAGTTTGTGGCTGAAGCTCAGGCAATTGGAAGGCAATACCGAAAAGACAATCCGTGACAACGACGGCGGCACCGGAGCACATCACTCCGGTGCCGTTTTCGCGGTAAACCCCTGAAAAAGTGAACGGTTTACCAAAATGGTGAACGGTTCACCGCCGGGAAAGTAAACCCCTATTTCTGCCGTCCGAAAAGCGCGGTCGCGCTCAGTTCGGCAGGAGGGTAAAATGAATGGAGCCCTTGATCTACAAGGGCTCCGAGTGGTGGTGACAGTTGGACTCGAACCAACGACCCCATCGATGTGAACGATGTGCTCTGCCAACTTAGTCAAGATGTCCAACTGAAACTCAGAGTACGAAACCGCTGGAGCCTTTGATAATTGGGCCTTCGGCATTTTGGCTTCACGCGCCAGGGGTTCGCAACAGGAGTCCGCCAGGGGTTCACTTTTTTCAGGGAGTGAAC
>CAYWKX010000066.1:0-6424 GCA_964459185.1 uncultured Muribaculaceae bacterium
TGCTAAACATGAAGAAGGAACATTAACTGCAGTAATTGAAGCGAGAAATAAAGTTGTTAGTGCTAAAGGAATTAATGAAGAGATAGATGCTAATAATGAATTAACCGGAGCTTTATCAAGATTATTTGCATTAAGTGAAGCATATCCCGAATTAAAAGCAAATGCTAATTTTATGTCTTTACAAGATGATTTAAAGGATACTGAAGATAAAATTAGTTATGCTAGACAGTTTTATAATGATACTGTTTTAACATATAATAATATTGTTCAAATGTTTCCTTCAAGTATGGTTGCATCGATCTTTAAGTTTAAAGCTTTTGAATTCTTCAAAGTTGAAGAATCACAAAAAGAAGCACCAAAAGTTTCATTTTAGGCTTATTTAATAAGCCTTTTTTTGGAGGGAGAATATGAAAAAAAGATATTTATTATTTATTATTTGCCTTTTGTTTATGCCAACTTTCGTTTATGCTTCTAGTGATGTCATAAATGATTTTGACATGGAAATATATATAGATTCTAATGGGGATGCTAATGTTACTGAAACGTGGAATGCCACTGCTAATATGGGGACAGAATTTTATCACTCTTATTATAATTATGGAACCAGTAGATTTAGTAATTTTAAAGTAACAATGGATGGGGAACCATACACTTATATTGAGAATTGGAATCTAGACGCTTCATTATATGAAAAAGCTTATAAGAATGGCTTTAATTATGTTAATGATGGAATAGAGCTTTGTTTTGGTAAAACAGCTATGGGGACACACACTTATATTTCAAAATATAAGATTTCTAATTTTATTTTAGAAACTGCTGATTCTCAAATAGCATATTGGACCTTAATTTCTTATAACAATGGAGGTCAATTTCAAAATATTCATATTAAAATATATTCCGATTTTACTTATGAAGATACTTTAGATGTTTGGGGTTATGGTAATTATGGTGGGACAGCCTATGTATATGATGGTTATATTGAAATGAATTCTGAAGGTAGATTAGATGATGATGAATATATGACGATTTTAATAAAGTTCCCTTTGGGATCATTTAATACTTTGAATAAAAATATAGATACTGATTTTGATTATTATTATAATATGGCCGAGACAGGGGCAGTTTCTTATAAAAAAGATAGTGGTAGTATACTTAGGGGAATTATTAGTTTTATTGGTCAATTTTTTTGGTTTTTTATCTTTGTTATCCCGGGAATTCTAACTATTAAATATAATGCCAATAAATTAGGGAAATATCGTTTAGATTTTGGAAAAAGAGGGAAAAAATTAAGTAAAGAATTACCATTCTTTAGGGAGATACCATGTGATAAAAATATTTATGATGCATATTTTATGTCATTAGCTTTTAGGTTAGTTAAAAACAAAACTGATATTTTGGGGGCAGTTCTTTTAAAATGGTTAAAAGAAGATAAAATTGCTATTAAGAAAATAAACAATGGTTCTTCTAATAATGAATTTCAGGCGATAGATTTAAAGGAATCGACATTTGAACTTGATTATGAATTAGAATTATATACGATGATGAAAAAAGCTGCAAGGGATAATTGGTTAGAAAAACATGAATTTGAGAAGTGGTGTAAAAAACATTATAAAGAAATATTGGGGTGGTTTGATAAAGTCTTAGATAAAACGGGAGCTACTTTTGAAACCAAAGAATATTTAACTCATGTTAATGGTAATAAATACTTAGTTACTGACAAGATGTTTGGTGAGGCTGAAAAATTAAAAGGATTAAAGCAATTCTTGATTGAGTTTTCTAGAATTGGAGAAAAGGTACCAATTGAGGTACATTTATGGGAAGAATACCTAATGTTTGCTCAAATATTTGGTATTGCAAAAGAAGTAGCTAAACAATTTAAGAATTTATATCCCAATTTATTAGAAAATAATAATTATGATTTTGATACAATTATATTTATAAATACTGTAAGTCATGATGGTATGAGATCAGCTTCTATCGCTAGAGCGGAAAGTTATTCATCTGGAGGAGGAGGGTTCTCTTCTGGTGGAGGTGGCGGTGGCTCCTTTGGTGGGGGAGGCGGCGGTGGAATGGGCGGTCGTTAAAAATTATGCAGTTTCAGTATAATAATAATTTATATCCAATTAAAATAATTAGAAAAGATAATAAGAATACTTATATTAGAGTTAAGGATAGAGAAATTATTGTTACTACTAATTATTTTATGACAATATCGAAAATAGAAAAGCTGATAAAAGAAAATGAATTATCTTTAATCAAAATGATTGAAAAAGATTGTAAAAGAAGAAAGGAATCTAAAATATTTTATCTATGGGGAAAAGAATATGATGTTGTCTATGGAGAATTGTTTAACCAGACTAGTATTGTAGATAATAAAATCTATGTTACTGAACAAGTAAGACTAGACAAATATTTGGCTAAGGAAATAGAAAAGATATTTACTTATCGATTAAATTATTGGTATAATATGTTTGAAGAAAGAATACCTAAACCTAATTTAAAAATAAGAAAGATGACTTCTAGATGGGGAGTGTGTAATTTAAAAAATAATAATGTAACACTCAATTATAATTTATATAAATATGATATTAAATATTTAGATTATGTTATTATTCATGAATTAGCCCATTTTATGTATCCTAATCATGGAACTAAATTTTGGTTATTAGTAGGTAAGTATTGTAAAGACTATAAAAAAAGAAGAAAAGAATTAAAGAGCTAGGAAAAGAGGTAAACTATGTTAATTACATCAGTTAATAATAAAAGAATAAAAGATATTGTTAAACTAAAAGATAAAAAGTATCGTGATGAGCAAAAATTATTTTTAATCGAAGGATCCCATTTAGTGGAGGAAGCATATAAGAATAAATTATTAAAAACTTTGATTGTTCTAGAAAATGTTGAATTAGAATTAGATGTTGAGACCATTTATGTAAGTGAAGAAGTAATGAAGAAAATTTCAGAAGTAGATAGTTCCACCAAAGTCATAGGGATTGCTAAGAAAAAAAGAGATGATGAAATTGGGAAAAGAATTCTGATTCTAGATGGAGTTCAAGATCCAGGTAATTTAGGGACTTTAATTAGAAGTGCTAAAGCTTTTAATTTTGAGACAATTGTCTTAAGTGAAGATACTGTAGATTTATATAATGGAAAAGTAATTAGATCAACCCAAGGATTATTATTTAGTAGTAATATTATTAAAAGGGAACTAGTTTCCTTTATTAAAGATTTAAAAAAAGATAATTATTTAATTTTAGGAACCAAAGTAAATGAAGGAATAGATATAGATAATTTGGAGGTTCATGATAAAATTGCTGTTATCCTAGGTAACGAAGGAAAAGGAGTTAAACCAAAAGTATCAAGATTGTGTGATGAGTATTTATTTATAAAGATGAATGAAAATTGTGAGAGTTTAAATGTAGCAGTGGCTGGATCAGTCTTTATGTATGAGTTGAATAAGAAATGAGCTTTATTTTACTTGGTAAAATAATAAATACTCATGGCTTAAAAGGTGAATTAAGAATAATTTCTGATTTTAAATACAAAGATAGAATTCTTAAACCTAATGCTTATCTTTATCTTGGAAAAGAAAAAATAAGAGAAAAGATAATTAGTTACCGAAAACATAAGAATTATGATATGGTATGTTTTCAAGGATATGTTAATATCAATGAAATATTAAAATATAAAGGTAAATTTGTTTTTATAGCCAAAGAGGATCTATTACTTAAAGATAATGAATATTTAAATGAGGATTTAATTAATTTAGAAGTATTTTGTGATAAAAAATTAGTGGGTAAAGTAATAAGAATTGATAATTACTCTAATAATGAAGTAATAGTTATAAAAAATGATAAAAAAGAGTATCTAATACCTTATGTTTTTGATATAATAGAAACTATTAATTTAGAAAAAGGGAATATTATTATCAAAAATATAAAGGGGTTGATAGAATGAAAATAGATATTTTAACTTTATTTCCTGAAATGTTTACAGAATTTATTAATAGTTCCATTATAAAAAGGGCTATAGATAGAGAATTAGTCACTATTAATATCCATAATATTAGAGATTATTCATTGGATAAAAATAAAAAAGTAGATGATTATCCTTTCGGAGGAGGCCCAGGGATGGTTCTCATGTGTGAACCAATTTTTAGGGCAATCGAGGACATAAAAAGAGATAATTCATATGTTATAATGTTAACTCCTTCAGGACAAAAATTTAATCAAAAAATGGCCCAAAATTTAGTTAAAAATGAACATATTATTATATTGTGTGGCCATTATGAAGGATTCGATGAGCGAATTAAAACAATTGTTAATTTACAATTATCAATCGGAGACTATGTCTTAACCGGAGGAGAATTAGCTTCCATGGTTATTACAGATTCATTAGTCAGATTAATTCCTAATGTTATATCAACTGATTCATTAATGAATGAAACATTTAATGATGGGTTAGTAGATTATCCTAACTATACTAAACCAGTAGATTTTAGAGGTCTAAAGATTCCAGAAGTATTGTTAAGTGGACATCATGAAAAAATTCAAAAATATAGGCAAGAACAGAGAGAATTATTAACAAAAGAAGTAAATGAAGGTGAATAGTATGCAGAAAAACTTTAATTATTTTCTACATAGAAATAGTGATACAAATGAAATAGTATATATTGAGTATGAAAATTTAAAGGGCTATAAGATTACTCCTAAAATAAAGCAAGAGGATGCCATCAGTGTCAATAAAATAGTAATTGTTAATCCCTCGATGATTGAGAAAATAATTAAAAAGAAAATAGAACATAAAATAAATTATTTAATAAAGATATTAAAAACAATAGATGAAGAAGATTCTTCGGGTGAAGGAATAAGAAAATCTTTAATTGATGCGGAAAGATTAAAGTTAATGATTTTAAATACTTATGTTAAGTATTTAGGTCATACATATCAAAGTTTAACTATAGAAAAGATTAATCTTATTATAAAAGAATTTCGAACTAGATTATATGTTATAAAAGAAAAGGAAGTAGAAAAATTTTATATGCCGGTTGAGGAAGAATTAGATATAGAAGAGAAAAAGGGTAAGGGAAGATAATTAATATTAAAAATATTAATTTTTTTTATTTATAATATACCATAGTGATACCCAAACTTATTCCTAATCGATAAGTATTATAGTTTAGGGAAAGATAAAATATATTATGATTATTATGAATTAAAAGGTAGTGATTGGAAAGAAAATATTAAAGAATTATTTTGGGGGAAAAATTGATATAAAAACTAGCCAATTAAAGGATAGTGAAAATATAATTATGGTAAAACTGTTTACAACCTATTCCCACTTTTGATAAAATATTGGATATTAATGTATGATTATTATACTAAAAATTAAATTACTTTATATAGTGGATATAACTTATTTAATTGTTGCTATTTTTATGATAATAGTATATAATTAACTAGCGGGTGAGTAATATGAAAATTGATTTAAGTAAATTATCTGCTAATATAGAGGATGAATTATTAATTGATAGGGAAGTAAATATTCCTTTTGAATTAATGAAAGATGGTTCGATAAAGGGACTAGAAAATGTTAAATTTACTGGTAAAATAATAAAATTAATTGATGATGAATATGAATTGTCGGGAACTTTAAGAGGGACGATGATTTTACTAGATGATATTACTTTAGAAGATACTGAATATGGTTTTGATATTAATATCGAAGAAAATATTACTGAATATGATGAAGAAAGTGAAAATAATTTACAAATTATTAATAATTCACTTGATATTTTGGACATTTTGTGGCAAAATATATTGATAGAAGTTCCTTCAAAAGTAAGGAATGAAAAAAATAAAGATATCAAATTAGAAGGAAATGGCTGGAGATTAATAAATGAAGAAGATATTAATTCTAATCCATTTGAAGAATTAAAAGATAAGATTGATATGGGGAAGGAGTGAAATAATGGCTGTTCCATTTAGAAAAGTTAGTAAAACAAGAAGAGATATGAGAAGAACTCATTATAAAATTACTGCTAATAATTTGGTAAAATGCCCTAATTGTGGAGAAATGATTAGACCACATCGTGCTTGTGATAAATGTGGATTTTATAAAGGGGAAAAGAAAATATCTGTCAAAGAAAATGCATAAATTATGCAATTTTTTTTTATTATATTTCTATTTTTTTAAAAATATGATAGAATAATAGTGAAAGTAGGTAAGATAAATGTCGAAATTTAATGAAAGAAAAGTTATCAATGATATTAGATTACTCGCTCTTGATATGATTAATGCTGCCGGTAGTGGGCATCCTGGAATAGCTTTAGGAGCCGCCCCAACTCTATATACTGTTTTTGCCCATCATTTAAAAATGGATTTAGAGCATAAAGATTGGTGTAGTAGAGATCGTTTTGTATTA
>CAYWKX010000067.1:0-6316 GCA_964459185.1 uncultured Muribaculaceae bacterium
CATCTCTCTACGAAGTCGAAACATTCATCAACCAAAATGGACATTTACCTGAAATCCCTTCTGCTGAAGAAGTAAAGGAAAAAGGTGTTAGCGTTGGCGAAATGCAGAGTAAATTATTGCAGAAAATTGAAGAGCTTACACTTTACATTATTGAACAGAATAAAACTATTAATGAACAGAACAAAAGAATTGAGAAGCTGGAAAAACAGAATTCAGAAGAGAGTATTAATTAAACAGAAGTCAGAAGACAGAATATAAAGAAAAAGGAAGAAAGGAAATAGATTGAAGAATTGAACATATGGAATTAGAACAGTGAATTTTAATCTGTTTTAATTCTGACTTCTGAATTCTGTTTCCTGTGTTCCGATTTTATCACTAAGGAGAATTAAATGAAAAGCAACAACATCGTAATTATTATTATAGCAGCATTAGTATTATACGCAGCAACTGTTTCAACAATAAATTTAGTTAAACATAAAAAAATAGCATATATCGAGTCCGGGAAAATGATGGAAAAATATCCGACTGCAGTTAAAGCGCGTGCAGAGCTAACTAAAAAAACAGATGAATGGAAGAAAAATATTTCAACATTGGAAGCTGAACTTACTGAAATGAATAAAGTAATGATGGAACAGGGAACTCAGTGGGATAAACAAAAACTTCTTAACAAGCAGGAAGAGTTTAATAAAAAACAGCAGGATTATGCCCGTTATACAAGAGCGATAAGTGAAAAAGCACAGCAAAAAGAACAGGAAATTTTCACACCGGTCTATAACGAAATAAATGCAAATCTCAAAAAATTTGGTGAAAAGAAAGGTTATTCAATTATATTCGGCACACTTTCGGGCGGTAATATTTTATATGCTAATGACGGGGAAGATATTACTGAAGAATTTATCAATTATGTAAAAGAACTGGAATAAAATCATATAGAAGATAGAGTTAAGAATTTAGAAGTAAGCATTATTAGAAAGAAGAATAGATAAAATGAAGAATACAGAATTTAGAATACAGAATTTAGAATACAGAAGTAAGAATATAGGATTAAACAAACCGTATTCTTTTTTCTGCAATCTGTTTTCTGATTTCTGTTTTCTGTCTTCTATCTCCTATCTTCTGTCTTCTATTCCCCGTCTTCTGCCTCCTGCCTTCTATCTCCTGTCTCCAGTCTTCTGCCTTCTGTTCTTCGGCTGTTCCAAATCATTTGATGACCTTGATGCTTACGAAAAATATGTGAAGGGAGAAGAATCGCCTTACAGGCAGACGCAAGTGGTTAACGGAGTTAAGGCATCACTGCTGTATTTGCCCACAGATGCAATTATGTGCAATTACTACCGTAATTATCTTGGCGAGATTAAAGCAGCGGAAAATGACTCAAGTGTTTCATCGGCGGAAAAGAAAAAGCTAATTGCAGAAAAGAAGAAAGAAATTGAAGAGATAAAAAAAACTTTCAGCAATTCAGTATATTTTAACCTTACACTTGGTTACGAAGATGAAACTAAAGACCTTGAATATGCAAGTATGCAGCAGGGTTTTGATGTTTACAGCAAGTGGCTGAATAAACTTCTTTTCGGGCTGAATGAACATATTTATTTAAAAACACCTGAACTTGATGAAGTGCCTCTTGTTACTTACGAAATGGAACGCAGTTTCGGGATGACAAAATCCCGTAATTTTTTACTTGTATTTCCTGCGGAATTTAATGAGAAAAAAATACTTGAAAGCAACTGGATTAAAGTTAAAATTAAAGAATTCGGACTTGCAACGGGAACTCTGTCGTTTGAGTACGAAATGCCGTTGGAAGAGATAGAATATAGAAAACAGAATTAAGAATACAGAAAACAGAATATAGAATTAAGAAGAATTGAAGCAAGGATATAGTTAAAATAACGGAAAGATTATGAGTAAAGGAACTTTTGAAGATTTGGTTGTTTGGCAGAAGGCACATCAGTTTGTGCTTGAAGTTTACAAATTTTCAAATTTAATCCCTAAGGATGAGATGTTTACATTAACAAGTCAATTCCGTCGTGCTGCCGTTTCCATCAGCGCAAATATTGCAGAAGGATATAAAAAATCGGGAAAGAAAGATAAACAGAGGTTTTTTAACATTTCTCAGGGGTCAGTGGAAGAGTGCAGGTACTATTTAATTCTGGCTAAAGATTTAGGATATGGACATAGTGAGAAAATGGTCGAATTACTAAATGAAGTAAGTAAAATATTAACTGTGTATTCTAATAAAATAAAAGAAACGATTCGGATAGCAGAAGAGGGAAGACAGAAGTAAGAAGGAAGAAGACAGAAGTAAGAAAACAGAAGTAAGAAGGAAGAAAATAGAAACAAAGAAATAGAAAATGAAGAAATCAGAATATAGTATTCGGAGAAAGGGATCGATAAAAGGGTATTTAGTTTTTAGTCTTTTATTCTGTCTTCTGAATTCTGTTTCCCAAACATTTAACAATTATTTATTGGAGCTAACTTGTTAACCGGTAAAAACATATTTGAGAAAATACTATTTGTTTCATTGTTTGCCATATTATTTGCCTGCCCAAAACTGTATCCCGGCGGCGGCCCCGCGCAGCCGGAAGCTGCGCAGTTTGAACCTGTGGATGCAACCGACCTTGTAAACCTTGCAACGGGCGATTTTGTATATAACCTGCCTCTGCTCGAGGTGCCCGGTCCCGAAGGCAATTGGCCTATAAATATGAGTTACCACGCCGGAGTTGGACCTAACACTGAAGCTACCTGGGTTGGTCTTGGATGGACGCTTAACCCGGGTTCTATTAACAGGTTCATTTCCGGTTACCCGGATGATTACTGGAACGGTAATGTACAAACCACCTATAATGTTGAGCCAAAAAGAGGGTGGGGGGTTGGAATAGGAGTAAGTTACGGACCGGTTGGAATGAATATGAATTACGATTCCCAAACCGGGTTTGGAATGAATATGAATATTTCTTTAGTTGATATGATTGCATTGGCCTATCCAGTGGCAGATGCTTCTAATATAGGCTCTCTTGGAGGTGGGGCTAGATTTGACGTTGGTTTACAGGTTGGAACGTCTGGAGTCGGTTTAAGCACTTCTTTAGGAATAGGTGCTGTTGGTGAATCAGGAATAGGCGCATCATTGGGAATAAGCGCGGGTGTGCATTCCAGTTCAAAACCATCCGCCGGGATTGGAGGCGGGCTTAGTTATTATCAAGGAAAAGAAAAAGATCAGAGATATGGTAATTCAATGTCCTTAATTGGTGTCAGTTATTCGGCTGGTAATCAAGGGGCTAATTTTTCCGTTGCCGGAACTGGTTTCCAAAGTATGGCTAAAATGGAAGGAAGCGGTCATTTTGTAGTGCAGAGTAGCTCATTTTTCTTACCTATCGGGTTTTTTTGCGGCGCGCCGGGTTTGGGAATAAGTATTAGTTATTATGAATGGGAATGGTGGTTAAAAGAGATGCATAATGATAGGTCATTCGGCACACTTCACTTGGGGGGTTATTTCGCAACTACAGGGACTTCGTGTAATGATTATAATTTAGACAAAATGTGGAAAGGTAGTGTAAACGGAAATATATATGACGACGCATATAAGTATCTCAATGATGAATCGAAAGCAATGTTTGTCGCGCCTGAAAATCAGTATCAACAAGCGAGTGCAACATTTAGTGTATCAAGTACTTCAAGTGATAAACCATACGATATCTTTGTCTCCACTAAAGCTGAGAGACGCAGTTTTAATGGAAGTCTTTTCCCTTCCGAGGATATTTATTTAGTAAATGGACAAGGTATTAGCGGTATTTTTAGTCCTTTTTATGAAAATTCAGTTAAGTATATTGATAATTGGGAAGGGAGTTCAGGTGCACTTGGTAACCCGACCGCACCGGCAAACTTTTATGGACAAAATATTAAATTCAGATTTCTTGGAGATCAAGGGGGTAACTTCATCAGTAAAACTTCATATTCTGCTTCGGGGATAACCAACTATGAAAGCATAGCTTCAAATAAAGGAAGTAGAAAAATTGAACCGGCAATTGAACTAGAAACCGGACAGTTGGTTGGATTCAGAATTACAATGGAGGATGGAAAGATTTATGAATATTTCAGAGCTGTTAATTCATATTACCAATATACTGAAACAATAGGTGACGGTTCTTCATCAACAAATACTATGATATCCCCTTATGCAACAAGTTGGCTTTTAACTAGCGTTAAAGGACCGGACTATGTTGATAGAACAAGCAACGGGTTTTCTTCGGATGATTATGGCTTTTGGGTGCATTTTATTTACGAGAATACAAATAAACTTGTAGCTTGGCGTACACCTTTTGATAATAATAATAATAAGAAAACAAATACGCCCGGAACATCGAATAAAACATATAGTAAAGGTTTGAGAGATCAGTTATACTTAAAATATATTGAAACAACAACTCATTTAGCTAATTTCATTTCATCAACAAGGAATGACAACGACCCATCACAATTAAATTCAATTGAAATACCGCTTGAAACTAGTAGTTATATACATTCAGATGGAAAAAAATATTTAAAAATTAAATGTAATATAGATAAAAAATTTATAT
Source organism: uncultured Muribaculaceae bacterium (assembly GCA_964459185.1). GTDB lineage: Bacteria > Bacillota_I > Bacilli_A > RF39 > UBA660 > CAYWKX01. The sequence continues at coordinate 4,575 of CAYWKX010000067.1, forward strand.
TAAAATTTATTAGTGAAAATAATATAAACATTAGACTATACGGAGGGAAAATAGAAAATTGGGAGGAAGAGATATACCAATATATTTGCGAATTAGAATGGTATAAGGATGCTGATAATAAAGACGTATATGGAACTCATTGTGAATGGCAGTGGCAGTGGCAGTGGCAATACAATGAAGAAAATACCGAAACAGTTCATAATTTAGCTAGTATAAAATTAGCAGAAGTTGTGGAAAATAATAGTTGGACAATAATGACAAATCTTCCTTTGTCAACAATTCAATTTCCCGATGAACTTCATAAGAGAAATAGATCTAAAACCGAATCCTATTATGCAGGAAAATTAGAATTAATTGGTAACCCTGTACTTAATACTGAAAAATTCGCTATGAAACTAAATAGTATTGAACTTTATAGAAAAATACTTGATGCAAATCAAAAAACAGACTATAAGGCAACCATTAATACTCCGATAGTTCCATCATCAAAATTCGAAAGCATACATTTTGGTTATGATTATTCATTGGTTAAGGGCAGTGAAAATTCAAACAGCAATAATAATAATACAATAGGAGATGCTGGAGACGGCAAGCTTACACTAAAGAGTATAACAAAAAAAAGAAACGGTGTAAATGTTTTGCCACCAACCTTGTTTGAATATAATGGTTATAACACACCTTGGGGTGAGGATAAATGGGACTATTGGAATGGATATACATCTGAGGGCACTGCTGACTTTCATTTTAGAGGTCAAAACTTGACGCAAGCAAATTCAGATGCTTCAACTTGGAACCTTTCAAGGATAATAACACCACAAGGAAGTTCAATTGAAATAGAATACGAATCTGATCTTATTGACTTTGTCAAAAATAGTGATGCATTTATTTCACATAAAGAGTACCCTATTCCAATTAATCCTGACCCTAGTTCAACAGTATATATTTGGAATGGCGATTTGGGATATATGGAAAATGCAAGACAAATTGATAATTTTTTTGTAATTGCTAAAATTACAAAAACAACTTTATTTGATCATAATACCAATGATGAACTATATGCAAGATATAATTTGCCAAATAAGTATGAATATTCATGTAGAAAAGTAAATTCAATTAACGTAACCACTAGAGAAGTAACTTTAGCTGGAACAAGCAGTTTCCCAGGTCATAATTGGGGTCCTTCCGGGATTATCCCGGATTCATATAAGATCCCTGATAATCAGCAATATGGTGGATGGTGGCGCGGTGAATCTTATGAATATTATATTTATCCACGACAAAAAATTTATTCAGGACATCGTGTTAAATCAATTTCGCTAAATGATGGGAATAAATTAAAGAAAACAAACTATAAGTATGGATATGGAGTAACAGCTGTATTCCCCGAGTCATATAAAAAATCATTGCCACGTGGCTATGATACTCAAGGATTGTTGTCTTGTGATAAATATAACGAACTAGGACCCTCTCCTTCTGTGGTATATGATAAAATTGAAGTTATTGAAACAGACGATTCCGGCAAAGCATTATTTGGTAAAACAATTCATAGTTTTTATACAGCAAAAGATGTTAACGAAACAAAATTTGAAACGCAGGAAATAACAGTTGGTTCAGAAAAATATGTTAGTATTAAAGAGGTAGATGTTATCACCTCTTTTTGCATAATAGTACATTTGTTGTTCTAGGGGGAATAGAGGAATATATGAAGAAAGATATTAGTAGAAAACTAAAGAAAACATTTG
>CAYWKX010000068.1:0-6279 GCA_964459185.1 uncultured Muribaculaceae bacterium
CCGCTTGCAGTAGAGTGTCTTTATGCTCTCCAGATAAGGCTGTAATTGTGAGCTTTTGGTGGAAGGCAATCTGGCGGGTACCAATCCAACTGCAGTCCCATTTTGATCGGCGGGCACAATTGGCGGGTTTTGAATATTTTGTTCGGTGGGCACCTTGGGCTGGTTTTCAGTTAACATCTTGCGGTACTTGGAGACCGTGCCTCGGTCTACCCCTATTTCTTTACTGATCATTCGATCAGACCATCCAAGCACTGCAAGTGCTTCAATTTGCTGCTTTTTAGCCATTTTCAGCACATTTCCCATCTTGAAAGCCTTTCTGCTGGAGCCTTCAGAAAGGAAATCACAGTTTTGTGGTAATGTCAAGGGAATGGCTGGTTTTGAGCTCCTAAAAAGTGCCCATCGTGGCGGGTTTTAATGTGCCCGCCGACAAATTTGGTAATATTCGAAAAGTTCCATATACAAAGTGTGTCGTTTATAAACGTGATTTTAGAAATTTGGTCAACTGGTTGGTTTAAACAGTTACCATTCTCTGAAATTGTTTGCAATAATAAATCAGAAATCGCATAGAAAGGGAATACGACTAAAGAAATTATTGAAAATATGGTAATTCTGAGTGATGTATTTACCATGTGCACCAACTCAATGAAGAGTTTGTGTAGACCCTCCGGATAATAGTTGAATCAATGTTCGATGAAGCATAATAATTGAATGTCATATCTTGATTACACTTCAGACCAAAAAACGCACCCTGGGGTATTGTTCCAACTCTTCTTTTAAATTCCATTTTCAAAACACCTGAATCATTTACTGAATAAAAGAACCATCTATCCTCATTTGGTAATGTGTACGTATATATAGTCGGTTGCCCACAAGTGCCATTCTCTGCCATGTAAGCCCGCTCTGCATCAACAAATGACAATATCTTTGGTTTTGCAGCAGAAAGGACAACGTGTTCAACAGTATCTGGTTCCATAACGATGCTATCAATCAATGATATCGGAATAATTTCTAAAGTAGAATCTTTACAGTAAATTACTATGCATTTGCTGGTGCCCTGTCCGTAAATTGCTGAGACAATTAAAACGAGAAATAAAAATTGTTTCATAAACAATTCAATTAGGTTAAAAGTACAGAAATCATATAAATCAATACAAATAGGGAAGAGCACCAATTCAACTCTTCTGTTTTTATCTGCCCGCCGGATGCGGGCTCTTTGCGCCACTCCTAATTCTCAAATTTCCTATTCCGCGGCGGCTCTTCTTTCCGCGGAACAGTTTATGGCGCACAACGGGTTGCCGCACTGCCGAAGTAGCCGCCTCTAAATTGCGTAATTCCTGTTCAGTCAATCGAGTCCGTGATGATTGATTGACGAGAATTATGCCTACCCCTTGTCAGAGTGGCAATTTGGGGCGAGGGCTTTGACTCGCCCGGCATGCGGCTGTTGTGGGATGTTTGGGCACACTCCTTGAACCTTCGCCGCGCTTTGCCTGTATCTCAGCGGTTGTTTTCTTCATGCCCCCCCCCTTTAATGTTTGGAAATTACACCGGGAAGTATTCTCCAAAGGCTACCAAAAAGTTGTGCAAGAATAGACTTCAACAATTTTCTTTTGACAATCCATTTTGCTGCAATTGGCCCATATTCATAATAGAATCGAACAAAGTGTCTTCCTAAATAATGATTTAAAAGAAAATTATCACGGAAATCACGATAGTGGTCAATAACAAGCATACTTGAAGAACCCAAGGATGCAGTCACAATAAAGCAATCGGATGAACTTGAAGATGAAGTGGAAGAAGATGATGTTGAAGAAGTTGAGCTGCTTCTAGAATTTGAAGCTTGAGTTTGCTCGTCAATTACAGATTGAATCCGCTTGAGTATTCCGCTACTCATTTTATAGAGAGAAGGATAAGACGATTTGAGTCTTGCAAGAGCGTCGCGGACATCTTGGAAGGTATAAGTACCTAACGCTTCCATGATTTTATCAAACATAGAATCATCAACTTCTTCACCGTGAGCTTGCGCAAGAGGAATAATGACAAGAACTTTTAATGGTGGGATTACATAAGAGTCGGATTCTATTCGGGCCTGCTCTTCTTTTGCTTTCCAGATAGTCTCAGTCTGCTTTTGAGCTTTTTTAATGTCTTTGTTGTCAGGCCACAGAGATAGTGCATGCTTAAAGAGTAGAGACGCCTCCTTATATCTGTTGCCTTTGTCAGCGATTGTGGCAGCTAAGTATGATAATTTACTTGCTACAAACTCCTTAGCATCCTGTTCGTCAGGAACAATTTGAGCAATGCGGGTAAGTGTATTTCGTAATTTGCTTTCATCGTCAAGAATGACATAGGATAGACAGAGCTCATGCAGCGGATCAAAATCACTGATATCCAGCTTGCTATCAGCACCAACAGCGGTTTCGAACCATTTTGCAGCTTCACTCCAATCACCTCTAATTTTCCATGTTTCTGCTACCGCTTGATGAGCTGATGAATTGAATGGCTCTAGCTCAACAGCTTTTCGAAATGCTTGCTCCGCATCTTTTAGAGATTCTGTTTCTGTAAAGCCGTTAGAACCATTTGCCTTGCCGACATAAGCCCAACCAAGACCCATCCAGAAGGTTGGTACATTAGAATTTTTGTCAATTAGCTGACGATAGATTTTGATACTATTTTCTGTATCCTTCAAGAGCAGAAAGCACATTGCCAGACTTGAACGTGCACCATCAGAATCTGGAGCAAGAACTAGAATTCGTTTCCAGCATTTTAATGCTTCTGACCAGTTTTCATTTTCCATGAAGGATTCAGCTTCTTCAGTGAGTTTATTAAGTTCACCGCCGAATTTCTGTAAAGCATCATAATTTGAGCGAGTAGTAGTATTTGATAAAGTTTCATAGGCTGAACGTATGAGTTTGAACTTCTCAGGTTCCTTCTCTGGAGGATGCTGACGAACTTGCTTGAAATACCCACGTTTAATTTCGTCTGCTGTTGATGTGGGCGTAACTTCTAACAATTCATAGAGATCATTTGCCATTGCGGGTTCTCCTTAAATTTCAATTTAGGCTTGGTCTATTTCGAAAAGAAGGTCTGTTAGACACTCGCTCAGCCGCGTGGCTGCTGGTAGATCATTCTCCCGGATTGCACCCTTAAGCTGGTCTAGTGTAGATTCAATTTTCATGGCCTCACTTGGAGCAGCAGAATGCTTTTTTTCTTCTGCACGTTTGATAAGTGGTTCAAATCGCTCTAAAAAGGAGTTCTCGATTATGGTGCTACTAATTCTGTTTGAACCTTGAGCAATTGCATTCTCATCCATTCCCGATTTCGATGGGTGAAATTTAATTGTACAAGATTTATTTATACCGGGTATACGAGCTTCCATGACAATTGCACCATCAATGTTGTAACTAAAATCAACCTTGATTGGGTGAGGTTCGCCATACAATGATGGCGGTATATCGGTAATAACTCCCCCGGTCATTTTCTTGCAATGCTCAGGCAACCGTGCGCAGCCATCATGGTCTTGATAAAGTGTAATTTCAACTTCGCGTTGGTCTGGCGAAACTAAACTATATTCTCTTGAAACGGTGTATGGAATAGTAGTGTTCGGTGGGATCAACTGATCGTAGACGACCATAAGCTGATCACCAATAACAGAAACACAATCTACCCCGAAACCATGTGAGCAAACATCAGCTATGATGACATTTTGACTTCCGACTATATCGGAAGTAATCGCTGCTTGGGTTGCTGCACCGATTGCGATTGCCAAATCTGGACTAACCCCGTGTACCGATTCTTTATTGAAAATTGTTCGCACTAGATTCCGTATGCAGGGAATGTAGGACGATCCGCCAACGAGCAATATTTTGTCTACAGAGATTGCATCAATATTCTTTGCGGACAATGCTTTCTCAATGCAAATCCTTGTTCTTTCAATAATCGGACTCATTGCCCTTTCAAAGTCTACACGTTGTATTTCAATATCAAGGTCTATCGCTCTACCGTTCTTGACTGCGAAGCCCAGTATTTGTATGTTAGTTGAATCTGAGCTTGACAAAGCTACTTTTGCGCGCTCAGATTCACTCTTAAGTTTCTCTCGAGCTTGCTCGGAAATTGTTGCATGTTGATTCTCTTTCTGGAATTTAGATAGAACTAATTCTGCAAGAGTTTCATCTATATCTTTACCACCGAGCTGTGTATCGCCGTATGTGGTCTTTACATCTAAAACACCATCCATCATATCAAGAACGGTTATGTCAAGCGTGCCTCCACCAAAATCGATGACAATTACTTGGCCTTCTGCACCAGTTTGAGAAACTCCAAACGCCAAAGCCGCTGCAGTCGGTTCGTTAATTAAACGGATAACATTCAAACCAGCCATTGCCGCGGCCGCTTGAGTAGCCTTGCGTTGCAAATCATCAAAATTTGCTGGAACTGTCAGCACAATATCAGAAATTGATTGGCCAATATGATTTTCAGCAAATGTTTTTAAATACTTGAGCAAAATGGCGGATATTTCTTCTGGCCGGTATTGTTGTGAACCAAGACTGACACACTCGCTCGTACCCATTTTGCGTTTTACTTCGCGAACACCACGCCCAGGAATGTCGATATATGGCCTTGCGGCTTCGCCGACGAGAATACGATCCTTTTTATCAATAGCCACAAAGGAAGGTATTATTGGGCTTTTCGAGATGGGGTCAGGAATTGGAATTGGTTCACCATTTTGCTTATACATGCAGATTTCGGATGTTGAAGTACCTAGATCAATTCCAATAGCTATGCGTTGGGACATGATTCCTCCAGTGTGTCGATATTTTTGGTCGATATAGCTCTTGCTAATAAAACTTTTGAACGTTCACAATTATCAGGTGTGCGAATGCCCCAAGTCAGTACTCTCGCAATTTTGCCGGATTCAATACTATTCACCTCGATTTCACCGGCAGCTTCATGTATTTGCGCATCGAATTCATCACCTGCTTGTGGAATGATAATGCTAATATTAAGTGACATAAAGTTCTTGTTCAAGTATTCACGACATTGAACAACAGCAGCAAGGTAGTCGTCAGAAAGCCCTTGCGCTGAATTCAGACGTTCCAAAACTCGCACATAGTCACAGAGCTTCTCGACAAGTAAAGAAACATGTTTTTCGAATTTAGTTCGCAATGCTACTTCTTCACCAATCCTAGTCTCAAACTGGATTCTATTGATTAGGTTTTCCTCAATTGTCTTCCTAATAGAATCCATCGAAACAAGATGTGACTGTGTCTGATTCTGCAGACCCTCCAAGGAGGAAATCATACGGTTATAGTCCCGTTTTAGGTCCCCGGCTGTGCGAGAAGCTACATTGACTGCATCAGGAAAATTAAACAGTGCGATTTGCCTTGGATCCAAAAAGGAGGGTACCATGAGCGCAAAAACTGAAGAAACCAAAAGGCCGGTATGTAAAATGATAAAAAGTGTTGAATACTCGTTTGGCAATATGGTTAACGAAAAAAATAGGATACTCAACAAGAAAAAGAACAAAGAAGCAGCATAACAAGGAACAAGGCTTATCAAGATATGTTTAGTGTTCTTTGGCGAATAATTGTATATGTTGCGCCTGTAAAGGTCTATAGAAAGAATTATTAGAAACAAAAGCGAGAACCCGGTGAAGCACCAAAGGAGATATCGGATCAAGGTTAATTTGCCGAATTGAGGCGATGAGGCAGTTGAAATCGAGGTGGTAACAACGGGAGGGGCTTCGATATTTTTATCAATTTTAGGTATGCTTTGCTGGAGTGTATCTTCTGAAATATTCAGAGGCAAAGGCGATAAATGGCTTGTGTCAATTTGATTGGTGATACCAAATGATTTATGAATTGTGTCCGTCGTTGAAATAATATGGCTGCTTTGTGATGTATCTCGATTTATTGCTGTCAAATTTGTTGAAGTGTCGTGGTTGCTAATAATTTTGTTGCTTAAGGCAGTTTTTGTCGAAACCAGTTCAGCTGCTTTCTGTTTTGGAACTGATTGCGTTTTATTACATGCGATAAGTCCAAGGAAAATGAAAAGAACAATTTTGAAACATCTCATTTTATGGCCTTTCTGCTTATGTTATTCATGACTTGTAATTTGTTTCCTTTGTTTCGGGGGGGGGCATGTCTATTTTCATTTTATGTTTTAGCAACGACGTTTATTCTCAATCCTTTTCGTGCGCGGCGCTCTTGCAGTGTGCCCAAATTTCCCACAACGTTCCGGTAAATGACGAAGTTGCGCTAAAAATCAATGCAGAATTATTAGTTG
>CAYWKX010000069.1:0-3527 GCA_964459185.1 uncultured Muribaculaceae bacterium
CAATTATATTTATTATTTAAATAGACAAAATCATAAGCTTGCATTAACATATAACCCATTTCTAAGAAAGTTAAGCCACCATTTTCTAATCTTTTAGCATAACAATCAGATTTTAACATCGTGTTAACATTAAAATGAATACCAATCTCTCTCATAAAATCAATATATGATTTTTTATTAATCCAATCAGCATTATCCACGATAATCGCTGGATTATCTCCCTCTAATTTAACAAACTTTTTTACTACTTCTTTAACTTCTTGTTTATTTTTTTCAACTTGTTCTTTAGTTAACATCGAACGCATATCGCTTTTACCAGTGGGATCTCCCACTAAAGCGGTAGCTCCGCCGATTAAAATAATACCATGATGTCCCATATCTTGTAGCCATCTAAATAAAGTTAAAGCAAAGAAATGGCCTATATGTAAACTATTCGCGGTAGGGTCTATTCCTAAATAAAATGTTATTGGTTCTCCATTTATTAAGTCCATAATTTCTTGTTCATGAGTTAATTGATAAATATAACCTCTTTCTTTTAAAATATTAAAGTTCTTTTCCATATTTTCTCCTTTCTTAATTAAAAACACGAACAACTCCTAAAAGGACGAGTTGCTCGTGGTACCACCTTATTTCGTAATATGAATATTACCTCATAGATATAATGGTCTTAACCATTTGAACTCCTAATATGTAATTCATTAATATAACAATACTTGTTTTCACCATTCACAAGCTCTCTTAATCAAATTATATTAACTACTAAGTATTATTCTTCGTTCAATAACAATATAATTGTAACAGAAAAATAATAGTTAGTCAATTGTTATTTTTTATCTAATCAAAAACAATTAATTAAAAAAAGATATTACTTTTTAGGGGCAAACATTATGGCTCCCACTAAAATCAATATCACTACGACCATTCCAATTATTATTATATTTAAATTCCCAGCATTTGTTGTATCATTAACAACCGCTCCTGATTGAATAATAGCATTAAAGTTTATCAAAGATGATACTTCCGTGTTATCACCATATGAAATAGCAAAAACACTATTAGGTATCACCAATAAATATAATGAAAATAAAATATGTTTAATTTTTTTACTTTTCATATAAATGTTCCTTTCTATTACTAGATAACAAGTAAAAATATTGCCATAAGATTAGGAATTAAATTATATATCATTCTATAAATAATTGGGGTAACTACATTATTTGTTTTATAATACATATATGAAAATCCCATAGATAAAATGAAATTTGGCATTAAATACAAAAATAGTAAAGAATCAGTATAGGAAGATAAGGCAATTTGAAAAAACACATTTAAGACACCAGTAATTATTATAAAAATCCATTTGTTTTTTATAACATCTTTAAAAGTGCTTTTAAAAACCAATTCTTCAACGATTGGATAGAAAAATATCGTACTCATAAATAGTAAAATTGGTGTAGTTTCAAAAATCTTCGATAAAGTAGTATAATTTTCATTTTCAAATAATGGGTATATTTGATATATTATAATATTTGCAATATTAAAAAGAATAAAACTTATTATTAAGATTAAAAATCCAGATATCATGTTTTTCTTCCAATTCTCTCTAAAGATTGCTAATTCTAACTTTAGTTTAGTTCTAAACATATAGATTATTATTCCCAGAAGCACAAAATTAAATATAAGTCTTATAGATAAAGCTAAATTCCCTTCTATATTAATAGCATTAAATATAACAGTTAAAAGATATGGCCAAATAAAATAAATAAGAAATATAGTAATTACTTTAATTATATTTGCATATTTACTTTCAATTCTCTTACTCATATAAATTACACCTCTCCTTAGTATAAGTTTAACAATTAAGAAAAAAAAAAGCAACAATATTACCATATTTTACATATTATTGACAAAAAATTAGTCCATTTGAGGACTAATTAAAGTGTTCTAAATATTAGAACCACCATCTAAGCCAACGCCACATAATTTCATACCCTCCTTTCTTTTTTAAAGATACATTTAAATATATCTAATATATGATTATATCATATATTACAACTTAATTATATCAAAAGGATAGAATATTTTCAAGGGCCCTCTTTATTTTTAAGGTATCTTTTCCTATTCTTGTAAAGCATTATCTTCTAAGATAGTTATTTTGCCTATCTCTTGGAAAGTTAATTTTACAGTATAAGATAATATATTTTCATTATATTTATTCATTATATTAGTATAATCTATATCAATTATTATATCATCATTATTAGTTACATCTATTGTTATATAGTCTTCGTCTTCATAATTAAGAATTATATCTGCTAATTTTACTTTATAATATTTTGTATTATCATCTTCATTAAATAAAGAACCCTTTATTATATAATTAGATATGTTATCTATATTAAGATAAGTATAATTAATAATATCATAAACTTCATCTTTAGTAGTTAATATATAATTATCATTTTCATATATATAATATGCATTATCTTTAAAATAATATTTGGTTTCCAAATCATTAACATTTTTATAGATAATCTCCTTGGTGTCTAATACTTTACCATTATAATAATAATTAGATATTTCATTATTGTTATTAATAGATATTGCTGCCTCATATGCATAATTATTATCTTCTAGTTTATTTAAGATATTATTTTCTGCTATGTTTATAGAATTATTATATTTATAATCCTTATTGATAAAGCTAGTAATATTAATATAAATAATAATAATTAGAATAAAAGCACCATATAAGCCTAATTGAATTAAAGCTTTAGAACGAGGATTTTTCCATGCTTCTTTTAGATTAAATTTATTTTTTTCTTCTTTCATTCTAACACCTTATCAATTAGATTATCTTTTTTAATACCATTTAGAAATTCATTAACTAAACATCTTTTTTTACCTTCTAATTTTATATCAATTATTTTAATTAAATAATCTTTAGTCGTAACTATTAAACCATTTTTTTCAATATCAATTATTTTACCAGGTAAGGTATTACTTTTTTTATCTAAAATAATAACTTCATATATTTTTAATCTTTTATTATCTAGTAAGCAATAAGCTCCTGGTTCACTATTTAAAGCTCTAACAAGATTTCTTATTTCAATTGCACTCTTAGAAAAATCTATTTTTTCTTCTTCTTTTTTAATATTATATCCATAGGTTACTTCTTGTTCATTTTGTTTAATTTTATTATTAGTATGATTGATAATACTAGGCAGGGTATCTAATAATAAATCTCCACCCAAAATAGACATTTTATCTGATAAAGAATCTAGGGTATCATTATCCCCAATTAACAATTCCTTTGAGGAAATAATATCTCCCTCGTCCATTTTTTCATCCATATACATAATGGTTATACCGGTTTTTTTATGTCCTTCCATTATGGCATGATGAATAGGAGCCCCTCCCCTCAATTTAGGAAGTAATGAGCCATGAACATTAATACATCCATATTCTGGATAATCTAAAATAATTTTAGGTATTATTTGTCCATAAGCACAAGTAATAATTATATC
>CAYWKX010000069.1:3537-5926 GCA_964459185.1 uncultured Muribaculaceae bacterium
TGGTTTAGTATCTATTATGGTTTGATAATCTTCTTTTATTTTTATTGGTTGGAAAACTTTTATATTATGCTTTAATGCTAATTCCTTAACAGGAGGCATAATTATATTACCTTTTCGATCTTTTTCCTTATCTGGTTGAGACACTACTAAAACAACATTATAGTTATTTATTAAACCCTCTAAAACGGAAACAGCAAACCTTGGTGTACCCATAAATACTATTCTTATATCTTTCATAATATTCACCTACAATTAATTATATAATAAAAAGAAAAAAAACGCTAGTTTTTCTTCTTATAAAAATCATTAGATAAAAAAAGAAAATCATAAAATTTTCTTTAATTATTTATTTGTTTCATTACTTCATCAGCAAAGTTTTCTTCTTTTTTCTCTATACCTTCTCCAACTTCATAACGAATAAAACTAATTATTTTACTATTTTTATCTGATACATATTTACCTACTTTTACTTTATCCTTAATAAATATTTGATCTAATAAACATACATCCTCATAATATTTATTAATTCTTCCATTAACAATCATAGGTATTTTAGTTCCATCTAATCCTTCATTTTCTGCTTGTTCAGTTAAAATAGCCCTTTCTTTATCTAATACTTCACTTGGAACATCTGTATTAGCTACATATAATGGTTTCATTGCTGCGACTTGCATAGCAATATCTTTAGCTAACTCTTCATCATTTCCATTTATTAAAACTATAGAAACAATTTTTCCCCCCATATGGGAATATGTTCCAAATGTTTGATTATCATCCTTATTTATTATTTCTAATCTTCTAAAGGATAATTTTTCTCCAAGTTTAGCTATTTTTTCAACAATTAGATCATTGATTGATTTATCATTTACTTTTATTCCTAAAGATTCTTCAAGTTCACTAACATTAGAATTTAATATTGTATCAGCGATTAGATTTACTAAATCCTTGAATTCTTCATTTTTAGCTACAAAATCTGTTTCAGAATTTACTTCAATAATAAGGGCTTTATTATCTTTAGTTTTAGATAAAGCCAAACCTTCTGCGGCAATTCTAGTGGCTTTTTTAGCAGCCTTAGAAATACCTTTTTCTCTTAACCAGTTGATAGCTTCTTCCATATTACCATTAGTTTCTTCTAAAGCTTTCTTACAATCAAGCATACCCGCTCCAGTTGTTTCTCTTAATTCTTTTATCATGCTAGCACTAATCATAACTATCCCTCCTTTATTTTAAATTTGCAATTAATTCTTCTTTTTTCATTTTAGAATAGCCTTTTAATTCTTTCTTTTTGGCTAATTCTTTTAGTTCTGCAACAGTAAGAATATTTAAATCAAGTTCTAGTTCTTTTTTAACTGTTTGTGGCTTTTCTTCTTCAGTTATTTCTAAAACTTTTTCTTCTTCCTTTGGTTCTTCTTTTACTTCTACTTTTGGTTCTTCTTTTACTTCTACTTTTGGTTCTTCATTTCTTATATTCTTATTAGCAAAAACTTTGTCGAAATTTTTCGTTGGTCTTTTTTCTTCTTCTGATACATAATCAATTAAGGTACCACCATTTGCTTCAATTATAGCATTAGTTAATACTCCTAGTAAAACTTTAATTGATCTTACTGCATCATCATTTCCTGGAATAACATAATCAATGTTATCGGGATCACAATTAGTATCGATAATTCCAAAAACTGGAATACCTAATTTATTAGCTTCATGAATAGCAATATTTTCTTTAATTGAATCAACAATAATTATAGCACTAGGTAATTTAACCATTTCCCTAATACCACATAAATTTTTATTCAATTTTTCGTATTCTTTTCTTAAGCCTAAAACTTCTTTCTTTGGTAATCTTTCAAAAATACCATCGATTTCCATTTTTTCAATCTCCGCTAAACGATCAATTCTCTTTCTAATTGTTTTAAAATTAGTTAATGTACCTCCTAACCATCTTTCAGTTATGTAATACATTCCACATCTTTTTGCTTCTTCCTTGCTTACTTCCTGTGCTTGTTTTTTGGTCCCAACGAATAATACACTTCCACCATCGGTGGCAAGTTTATTTAAAACAGTATATGATTCTTCAAGAGCTTGAACTGTTTTCTGTAAATCAATAATATAGATATCATCTCTTGCACTAAAAATATACGGTTTCATTTTAGGATTCCATCTCTTGGTTTGATGACCAAAATGAACCCCAGCCTCTAATAAGTAACTCATAGATATTACTGGCATATTTCTTTCCTCCTTTTGTTTTTCCTTCCAAATATTTCTAAATAACACCACCTATTGGCACTAGGCATTATCATCCATACTTGTGACTATTTTTGAAAAGCCATTGTTATTCTAACATATTATATGTAATAATTCAATATTTTTATAAAATTATTATTTAAAAATT
>CAYWKX010000070.1:0-686 GCA_964459185.1 uncultured Muribaculaceae bacterium
CGTTTGCCAATAAGCACAAGGATGCATCCGAGGCCATTTACACATGGAAAAGGGAGGCTACAGAGGCAGAATGGAAAACCACTATAGATATTAAGAACAAATATTCATCAGCAAGTTTTTTAGAAAATCGTTATGTAATATTCAATATTAAGGGCCATCACTATCGACTGGTTGTTCAGATAGCTTTTAACACCGGTTATGTCTTTATTAAATGGGCCGGCTCTCATGCTGAATATGATAAGAAAAAGTTTCCATAACGGTTTTTCATCTGAGGATAAACGAATAAATACCTCATTATTGAAACACATTGGATATTACTATGAAGACCATGAATCCACTAAAATTGATTAAAAACGACAACGATTACAAAATTGCTCTTGCGAGAGCTGAGGAAATCATTTCACAGGATCCTCCTGCGAATAGTGATTTAGCTGAAGAACTTGATGTACTACATCTCATTATTTCAAAATATGAAGATGAGAAGTTCATTATGCCTATGCCTAGTCCAATAGAAGCAATCAAGTTTCGTATGGAGCAACAGGGACTCTCTCAAAAAGATTTGATACCATTTATTGGAAGCAAGTCCAAGGTGTCAGAAATAATTAACGGAAAAGGCGAGTTAACTCTAAAGATGATTCGCGCTCTTCACACACATCTTGGAATACCCGCCGAGATTCTTTTACAGG
>CAYWKX010000070.1:696-5673 GCA_964459185.1 uncultured Muribaculaceae bacterium
TTTGTGGTTAAAGAACATCCGTTCTATTATCTGGATTATTCTAATATTGAATTTGATAAATTTCCTGTCGATGAAATGGCGAAGATTGGAGCTTTTGAGGGGTTAAATTTTACAAATATCAAAGAAAAAGCCGAAGAAGCCATGATATTTCTCTTCAATAAAATAGGCGGAATCGAAAACTGCCCTCTTGCTTGTTATAGAAAAAGTGAATCGAGCCGCTTAAACGCAAAGACTGATCAATTCGCATTATGGGGCTGGCGAATGGTTATTCTTTCTAAAGCACTTGAGAAAAAGCTGCCGGCAATCTATAATACTCAAGCTATTAAAAAAAATAGAGCATTTTTCCAGGGATTAATATCTCTTAGTACTCTTCGGAACGGACATTATGATGCAATTGAATATCTTGCAAGACATGGTATCGTTCTAATTTTTCTTCAACATCTAAAAAACACTTACCTTGACGGTATATCTTTCATTACAAAAGAAGGAATGCCGGTTATCGGAATTACACTTCGGTATAATCGAATCGATCATTTTTGGTTCACACTTCTTCATGAGATTGCTCATGTTATGAAACACATTGATTGTGGAAACTACATTGCCGATGATATGAGTCTTCGCGGATCACATGGAGATTCTGTAATTGAAAAAGAAGCGGATCATTTCGCAGAGGAAACTCTTTTGCCCGGTTTTCGTTTTGATGAAGATTATCCTTACACCAGTTTAGAAATTTATAATATAGCAAACCATTATAATGTTCATCCGGCAATTGTAGCCGGAAGAATACAACATGCACTTAATAATTATAAATTATTCGCGAATATTATCAACAAAGAAAAGATCGAGAGAATGTGGTGATTAGTATCTCAATTTTTTTGATCACACCTTATTGTTAAAGCTGGGGAGTTATAAATGAAATCGATTAAGAACGCATGTGCACTTCAACCAAATGCTTTGGAAATTAATGTTGGTGATCAAATTGAGCAACTCGATCAAATCATAAAGGATACAGACGGAAATGAATATTTTAATAAAACCTTTATCACAGAGGGAATGAAAATACTTCTAACAAAGGGTATTGCCCGATTAGCCGGGAAATCAAATGACACGGTCTTTCATCTAAAACAAGCTATGGGTGGTGGTAAAACACACGTTATGGTTGGTTTTGGTCTTCTTGCCAAAGACCCTTCATTGCGAAGTAAACAGATTTCCAACATTCCGAACCAGGATTCATTCACAATAGCGAAAATTGCTGCATTCAATGGAAGAAATAATCCTCACACTTATTTATGGGGAGAAATTTCCCGCCAATTGGGAAAGGAGCCTTTGTTCAAAGAATATTGGGAATCAGGGGCAAAAGCACCTGACGAGAATGCCTGGTTAAATTTGTTTGATGGGGAAGAACCAATTCTTATTCTGTTGGATGAAATGCCTCCATATTTTCATTATTACAGTACCCAGGTGTTGGGACAAGGTACAATTGCTGATGTTATTACGCGAGCATTTTCAAATATGCTTACTGCGGCATCCAAGAAGAAAAATGTTTGCATAGTTGTTTCTGATCTTGAAGCCGCATACGATACCGGCGGAAAATTGATACAGAAAGCACTTGATGACGCAACACAAGAATTAGGAAGAGCTGAAATAAGTATTACACCAGTGAACCTTGAATCAAATGAAATTTATGAAATTATAAGAAAGCGATTATTTACCAAGTTACCCGATCCAAGTGAAATTGCAGATATCGCTTCTGTCTATGCAAACCGTTTATCAGAAGCGGCAAAAGCGAAATCAGTTGACCGCAGTGCTGAATTACTAACCAACGAAATCGAAATGACTTATCCCTTTCATCCAAGTTTTAAAAGTATTGTGGCCCTATTTAAAGAAAATGAACGATTTAAGCAAACCCGTGGATTAATGGAACTTGTTTCCCGGCTATTAAAATCTGTTTGGGAATGTTCTGACGATATTTACTTAATTGGCGCGCAACATTTCGATTTGTCAATTCATGAAGTTCGTGAAAAACTTGCTGATATTTCCGAGATGCGGGATGTAATTGCAAAAGATCTCTGGGACTCGACACAAAGCGCACATGCTCAGATTATCGATATTACAAATGGCAATATGTATTCCCAACAAGTAGGAACACTATTATTAACAGCAAGCCTTTCAACAGCAGTAAATTCAATAAAGGGTCTATTGGAAAGTGAAATTCTTGAATGCTTAATTGATCCTAACAATCAGGCAAGTGAATTTAAAAAAGCTCTTGATGAGTTAGACAAAACGGCCTGGTATCTACATCAGACACAAGAGGGACGTTACTACTTTGACCATCAAGAAAATCTGACAAAGAAACTGCAAGGTTATGCAGAGAAAGCACCTCAAAATAAAGTTGATGAGTTGATTCGACATCGCCTTTCTGAAATGTATGAACCCCTAACAAAAGAAGCTTATGAAAAAGTTTTACCTATACCAGAAATGGACGAAGCAGTTGCTGTTTTAAAAACTTCACGGGCATTACTTATAATCAGCCCTGATGGGAAAATACCTCCGGAAATCGTTAAACAATTCTTTACCCAACTCACGAATAAAAACAATCTACTCGTTTTAACTGGCGAAAAATCATTAATGGCAAATCTTGAAAAATCAGCAAGACATGTTTATGCCGTTAGTAAAGCGGATATTGAAATATCAGATACTCACGCTCAACGAAAAGAACTGGATGAAAGAAAGGCCCAATATGAACAGGATTTTCAGTCGACCGTATTAAATGTATTTGATAAATTGCTTTTCCCGGGAACTCAACAGAATGAAGAAATTCTTCGATCAAAGGTTCTTGATAGTACTTATCCTTCTAACGAGACTTATAATGGCGAACGCCAAATAATAAAAACCTTAACATCTGATCCTATCAAGCTCTATACACAAATACCAGAAAATTTTGATACTCTTCGAGCACGTTCTGAACAACTTCTTTTCGGTAACAACGATGATGTTCAAAAAACCGTGCTAATTGACAGATTGCGTCAAAAAACGATGATGCCATGGTTACCTCCAAAAGGATTAGATTTTTTAATTCAGGAGGCATGCAAGAGGGGAGCGTGGGAGGATTTAGGAAACGGTTATATTACAAAAAAACCAAAACCAAAGAACACACAAGTTGTAATAAATGAAGAATCTTCACCTGATGACACAGGAACCGTAAGACTCAAAATAGATACGATAAATGCCGGAAACTCGCCGCGTATTCATTTTCAGGAAGATGGAGAGGTCACAACAAACAGTCCCATTTTATCCGAGAATATATTAAATACGAATGCTCTTAGAGTACAATTTCTTGCCATTGATCCGACCGGAAAAAATCAAACCGGTAATCCCGTTACATGGACCAATAGACTTGTGATACGAAATCGATTTGATGAGAACACAAGAAAAGTAGAACTACTTGTTTCACCTCGAGGAAAGATACGTTATACTCTTGACGGTTCTGAAGCAAGAAACGGGACGGAGTATCTGGAACCTGTTATGATTCGTGACGGAGATCAATCAGTTTATGTTTTTGCCGAGTGTGATGGTTTAGAAGAAAAACGCACCTTTCATTTTATGGCAAAAGGCAAAAATGAAATTCAAATAATAAAGGAAAAACCCGCACAAGTAATCAGCAGAACTCCAAAAAGGCTTGATAGCTCCGCAAAAACTTATGAGGGAATAAAACTGGCAAAAGAAAAAGGAATTCGATTTGAACAGGTTACTCTACAATTAGGTTCTGCTCCGAAAGTAATTCATATATCAATCGGAGAAATTACCATTCAAGCCGAATTTATTGAAACTGTATTATCACAATTTCAGAATATTATTGAAGCAGATACTCCGGTTATCCTAACTTTTAAAAAAGCCTACCTTCAATCAGGTTTTGATTTGGAGCAATTTGCTTCTGCTCTTGGTATCGAACTGACAGTCGGTGAGGTTATTCAGGAATGAGTGATACAATAGATTTTGGAGCACCAAAGAATTTTGGATCACACCATTTTTATGTGGATATACCCGTCGATTCTAAAACTGCGGTCAGTATTTATGAAGATTTCGGATTCGATGGTAATGAATCAAAGCGGGAGATGACAGAAAAAAGAGTAATATTAGCCAGAGAGTTGTGGACCAAAGTAAAAGATGATGCACGAAGAGATTTTAATGAGCGATTAAAAGCCAAGAAACAAAGTACCGGATCATGGAAAACCGGAAAAATTAAATTAGATAGATTTCTTGGACGTGAACTTTGTGTACTTGCATGGGCTGCCGAACACGCAACACAAGATGAATGCTTAATAATCTGTCAAAAGTGGCTGGTTTTACGACCAGAAGAGAGATGGTGGCTTTATTCAAAAACGTCATCTGAAGCGGGAATGGCTGATCAGATGAACCGAGGATGGAGAAAGGCCTTATATTGCGCATTATCAGACGGTGAAAGCATCAAAGTGAAATCAATGTTTACACCGAAACAACGAGAAAGAGAGATACCTGAAATTAAAGGGTTATTTGAAAGCACAAAGGAGACAGATAATGGCCTTGAAACCCTTTGAGTGGAAAGATAAACCATCATTAATTGAAAAGCTTTTTCCAGTACAAAAAATTTCCGCTGAGAGTTATAAAGAGCAAATGGCTGGTGCCGGAAAAACATTAACAGCTCTTGGAAGTTACTGGAAAGGGCGAAAACCACTTATTCTGAATAAGGCATGTATTATTGGTACTTTATTACCTTCAACTGATAACAGTCTTAAAGATTTAGAAATATTTGAATTACTAATGGGAATGGATAAAGAGTCAATACGGTATCGACTCAATAATAAAAACGATAAAGCCAGTCGTTTTTTTTTAGCTCAGGAGCATAACGTATCAGTTAATGCACCATATAGCGAATTGGTATATACTGCAAGTCGCCCTGAAGAATGTGACGATGGTATTTTTAATCATATTTGGCAT
>CAYWKX010000071.1:0-5537 GCA_964459185.1 uncultured Muribaculaceae bacterium
GTCCTTTTATATACCGAAGAACTCGAAACGGTCTGAACATAAAGAAAGGAGGATGGGAGATAGCTAAATTACAAGACTCGTAAATGACTACATCTTTTATTTTAATTGCCGAAGCAATTCCTATTAAAACTTGTATTGATTTACATAATTGCTGTATGAGTCTTTATTAGAGGTGTCACAAGGCAGTATAAACTGTGTTTGTCAAAAGTTAAAAACTAGATAATTTTGTAAGTATTTGATGTTTCAGTTAATTGCTGCATCTGCCTTTATCTAAGAGTATAAATAACAAGGCTCTATTGTGTAATATATAAACAATTGAATAACCCAACTATTAATTCTTTTATAAACCTTTCGTTTGAGTTGCTGTATGAGCCTTTATTTAATTTTCTTTCTTAACCTTATAATTTATTATACCATAAATTTTTCTAAAAGTCAAATATTTGGGTGGAAGATTTTTGTCTCCCACCCAATCTCATATTACAGAGTAATAGAGTTGTATCGTGGGCCATTAAGAACATCTACCATCGCTTGATAAGGTGTCTTACCAATAGATGAAAGAACATTCTTAAATGTGCTGGCGCTCTGACCACTTACTAGTTGGACACCCTTTCGGTTGCCATCAGCTAGGAATGTATCGTGGCGCGCGTTCACATTCCAGAACACGATGTTTGGAATGGTGTAACCATACTGAGCAAATCGCTTCACCATTTCATCATAGAAACTCCAACTTCTGCCTGAGCAGGCGTTGATTTCCATATCTGAAATTATTATAATTGCTTTAGGCATTTCCTCGGAAGGAACACTATTCTTAATAGCAGTCTTGAGAACTGCCATAAAGGCTCTTTCAAGATTGGTGCTCATATCCCACGAAGCATTTTGAGCATTCACAATCTTTTCATACAGCGTATTGCCCTTGAGCTTTACAAAAGTAGGATTTCCTGAGAATGTCATAAACATATCGTGATAAGCGCCCTTATTGCGTTCCGCGAAGTAAATCGCAAGTCCAACTGAAGTCGCCATAGGACGTCCACTCATTGAACCTGAAACGTCAGCCATAACAATTATGTTATTCTCACCTTCGACGTAGTTTGGGAGTGCCTTCCACTGAGCTTCAAGTACATCGTCCACAGTCTTACGTGAGTATCTATAACCATAAGACATATACTTTTCAGTAATATCATAAGGATATAGAGTGCCGGCGTTAATGGTCTTCTTACCAGACTTCACGTCTTCGATATACTTAGCGAAACGGTCTCCATCATTACGATAGAAAGCCTTACGATAAATATTCATTGCACGAGAAGGAACCTGATTGTATATGATTTCATCCCAGTTCTTCTTGGACATTGAAGTCTCAAGAACCTTAAGATGCGCGCGGAGTGCTGATAGAATCTTACGGTATTCCTTGTTAGAAAGACCAAAGGCTTCTGAGCACTTAAGCGCGAGTGTCACAGTCTCTTTTGAAGATGCATTGATACTTGGAAGCCACTTTGCTAGTAGAGATATACTTTTATTAGCAGAGAAGTCCTTCATATCAGCAAGAAGTTGAGAACCTAGTAAATTCCACATCTCCTTTTCTGCGCGCGTTCCAATAAGGACAAAGAGGTCATCCCACCGTCCATAGAAAGGAACACGGTCAATATTGTGGCAAACTACCATTGGATTGGTAATAGCCATTTCTCGTAGCATTACTCGGAAAGCGTCTCGTTCACCAAGACCTCCACGAATATCACGAGTATAGAACATAAGGCGAGCAGCAAGAAGAAGATCTTCTGTGCAAGCATTTCTGAACTTATAGATGATATCATTAGTGCGACTACGCATAGCACCAACTGTGGCATATAGGTCAAGGATATCGGATACGCCGGTTGAACTGAAAGCGGTTGCGCCATTTTCAGTAAACTTCTTATTAGTCTCGCGGTTCATAGCCATTGCGAAATCCATATTTATTTCTCCTTTAACTCATTTTATAATTTATTATAACACATTTTTCTCAGAAAGTCAATGTTTTTATGGCGGAGAAATTATATTTTAACAATATAATCTTTCCAATTTTCATTTAATCTAAAATTCGATTTGGTAGTTATTTTTTCTTTGGGAATTAAATATAAAGTATTATTTCCTGTTACTATAAATAACAAATCAGCAGAACTATCTCCAAAGTTTCCGTAATATTGTTTTCCTGAGCCACCCATTGAACGTAGGCTAACTTCAAAAACTCCATTAAAATCTCTTCCAGTATATTTTACTGATACTCTATTTAAAATAGAATTTTTATCTATAATTAAATCATAATCTTGAGTATCATTTAGTGGAATAGATACAGTATAACCATTACATCCAAAATATGCAATGGCTAAAGATAATCCTACTCTACCTTTATCTTTTGAACTTTCTATTTGCATTTTAATACCTCATAAAAAAGGAAGATATCGGACTTGAACCGATACGCCGTTTTACACGGCTACTGGCAGTTTAGCAAACTACTGCCTTACCATTAGGCTTAATCTTCCATATTAAAAGAAAGAGAAGGTCGGACTCCCACCGACAATTGCCAGGCACGACGACCTTGGCGCCCACTTGCGCGGGTGCGTCTACAGTTTCGCCACTTCTCTTCCTGCGTTGGTCTTTATAGGAGAGGAATAATTGCCGTTATACGAAGCGCGCATTAATAACTCCTTATGGTGTGGGTGAGAGGGATCGAACCTCCAACGAAATTAATCGGTAGATTAAAAGTCTACTACTCTACCATTGAGTGACACCCACATATTGGTACCCCTAGAAGGACTCAAACCTTCGAGAATGCAAGATTAGAAATCTTGTGCCTTATTCAACTTGGCTATAGGGGCATATTAGTCGGAATAAAGAACTATTTGTTTTTTTCATCAATAAAGACTTTTTCTATATCACTAGTCCAACAACCACACTCTGTCATCATATAGATAGGCATATCTCCATGCTCATTTATTAATAATTGAAGTGTAGCAATTAATTCAGTTGTTTTCATTGGAATGTCCTTTTTTAAATAAAACATAAACTTCTGGCGCGAGCGCCCTTAATTCGATAGAATCAGATAAAAGATTTAATAGTTCTTCTTCGCTAATAAGATATCTCTTACTCATAAATAACTCCTTTCAATAATCGTTCTCATACTGGCGCGGCGACTAGGAATCGGACCTAAATAAGAAGGTTTGGAAGCTTCTGTCTTACCATTAGACGATCACCGTATATAATTTAATATGGTACTCAATGGAGGTTACGATCCTCCGTCTATTGGTTATCAGCCAATTGCTCTGCCATTGAGCTAAATGAGTATATGGTAGCTCACCTTGGATTCGAACCAAGACCTGCGCGCTTATGAGGCGCGGGCGCTAGCCAGTTACACCAATGAGCCATAGGACAGTAAAAAGGGGATTTATAACCCGCGCCCTTTTCACTGTGAATTCGCGGATGGAGTATCTGGCAAGAGTCAAACTTGCGAATACGGAGGTTGCAACTCCGCGCCTTAATCACTTGGCCACAGATACATAAAATAGATATATGGTGGAGAATGACGGTTACGATCCGTCTTCCATAGTTTGCAAGACTATAATTCTATCCGAGTGAACTAATTCCCCATATAATTGCCACCCAATTAACAAACAGTGGCATGAGAGTTAAGGACTCTGTTTGGGTCACCTATCGACAACTCGTTATTCAATATCTTCTTTCGTTTCAATAGGAGTAATACATTCTTTTCGTCTATCCCAGACAATATCTCCAATTTCAATTGTTGCCATTCCGACAATATAAAATTCCTTCATAGTCCTATTCCAATAAATAATTTTTTCTTTCCCCACTTAACTTCAATGAAATCAAGTTTATTAAGGGTGCGCACAAGCGCAGGTTTATTTCTACGAACTTCGCTAATTGAAGAAACTAATCCACACTCAACCATAATTTTAGGAAGAAAACGTTCATCTGTGAATACTGTTTTCTCCACTTCATTCTCTTCCCAATCTTGATGGTCCAATGCGAATAAAATAGAAGGATGCATGATTAACTCTCCAATAATTACATTTTCGATGTGTTTCATAGTAACTCCTTTTTAAGAATAGGTTGGCAGAGGCCGGACTTTAATCAGTTGAGTTAAGGAAGTATATTAGTATACTATTGCGAAGATGCCGTATACCAGGGCGTCCCATTTGATTAAAGTGAGGTCTGCAACTCACTAGGTTTGTGTCACACGCACCAATGATTTTTTATGTTGTTCATTACAACATGGCTGACCTAACTGGATTCAAACCAGTGATGTCTCGCTTAACAGGCGAGCGCCATATCAACTTGGCTATAGGTCATTATTGAAGATTGATTAATGTGAGATCTTCACTCACATTGTGATACAAAACGTATCAGTGGTGTCCAAGGAGAGACTCGAACTCTCAAACTTCACGGTCTAAACGTGACGCCTTTACCAGTTTGACCACAAGGACATATTAGTAGTTTTTTATGTTGTCTACTACAACATGGTCTGAATGGAGAGATTCGAACTCCCAACCTCCTGAATCCAAATCAGGACTGCTACCAGTTGCATCACATCCAGATATAGGGTTGCAAGAAAGCACTCTTGCGGCTATACGAACCTCCTATGTGTGCCTACATAGTTCTCTCTAGCATTATCGTCCACTTCACCGGAACGCATTATCTAGTCCATTTTGTCTGAGAATGGTCAAACTCTTTGGTGGGACGTGCTGGGGTCGAGCCAACAACCTCCTCGGCTTCAACGAGGCGCTCTTACCAATTGAGCTAACGACCCATATTTTGGTTTATATACCTCTACGTATAAATATCAAAGCCTAGGTACCATCGTATATCAGGTACTCAATAATCTGAGAATATAACTGCTAGGTTCACCAAATGATATCTTTTCGAGAGCGTATCTTATGTGGCGCATCAACTCTCTTTAGCGCATCTACAGGGATTAAAAGCACTGTAGTCTACCTTTGGGGTGCATAGTGGGAATTGAACCCACACGCCTTTCGACACCAGAGTCACAGTCTGGAGCGTCTACCAATTTCGCCATACACACCATAAAAACCCTTTTGGACAGCTATCCTAACGATAAAGGGTGAAACCCGACTATGGTTCAGACCAGAGAACTCATAGTTTAAGCGAGCGGTTCTATCGTTTCCTCTCCCACGCCAGATTTTTCCGCTACGAGGTATCTGGAATCTACCTTTTTGTGTATACTCCGAATAATATACACTCCTCAATCAGTGAGGCTTTTTGTACGTCGGCCCTGCCCTTTGTTCCGTTCCTTCTTTAGCTACAAGAAGGGTCTAGATACCTAGACGCGGTTCGTCCAAGGGTACACTCAACCATCATAGCACTTAGGTCTGCTAGCCACACATCCGGACGGATCTAACGTCCCCTCTATTTGTTAGTCCTCCCCAAATCCAGTTCGTATTATTGAGCAAACTGGAATGCTCATGGTGATACTACAGAGGCTCGAACTCTGAATCTTCTGCTTGAAAGGCAGATGTGTTTGCCAGTTCCAC
>CAYWKX010000072.1:0-5530 GCA_964459185.1 uncultured Muribaculaceae bacterium
AAAATTGACATTTGAGAATAAAAGTATATAATAAAAATCAATTATTTTGAAGTATTATTCCCTTTGCACACCGTTATAGGTGTAAATGTTACTTAATGGTTGCAATAAATATTATTTTAATACTTAAAAATTATAAGATGCTTAAAATAACTATTATGGTATAATAATGATTAAATAAAAGGGAGGTTTAAAATGGAAAAACAGGAATTCAATGCTAAAGCTATTAGTCCACTGGATGGTAGATATTCAAAAATTGGAGAACAATTAGGAGAATACTTCTCGGAATATGCACTTGTTAAGAGAAGAGTTTTTGTTGAAATTCAATGGTTAAAATTTTTACTTGATAAAAAAAGATATTTACTTAATATATACAACTTATCCTTTAGGTGAACATATGAGAACGATGAAAGCAAAATATCCTGATTGGACAGAAAGGCAATTAAGAAATGTAATTTATTGGCAAAAAAAAGCTAAAATAATTCATAAAGAAAAAATAATTGAGTTTTTAAACTCTCATAAAGATTTAAATTATATTGCAATAACTCCTGAAGCGTTTGGAGTGGATGTGACAGCAACTTTAAAAAGTATAGGTATAGAACTACCTTGGCCTCCAATTGAAGAAGCTTACAGAGTTTCTTTAGCAGCAGAACCTCTTAGCTATGATTATTGTTTTTTTGAAAGTGAAGATATAGTATATCAATTAAAAAAATAATTAATTTCTTAATTATTTTTTTTATTTTCTTTATAAATTGTATAAAGCATTGCTACAGTGACAGGGAGTGAAAATACAAATGGTAAAACATATCTAAAATATGTATTAGCTGGACTTGCTACACAAACTAGTATAAATGATAAAGCAGGGGCAAGAGTTATTATATAATTTTTTAATTTTTCTTTAATTAAAATCACTAACATAAAGAAATAGAACCAAACTACAAACCCTATATTACAAAACATTCCAATTATAGGTATTCTTGGAAAAGCTAAAGCATATCCTGATAATATTTTTCTAGGAATTTCTAAATCATTATAGTGATAATTAAATATACCTGTTTCATTTAATCTTTTATTATATTCATTATAATAAACATACCATTTAGTAGTATTAGGATAAAAATAACCATATACATTATTAGCAGTAGCTTCCACATATACTCCAGGATGTCTTAAAAACATCTTAAACCAAAGTTTTAAATAATTTTTAAAATCTTCTTCAGAAGATAAAGCATTAAACTTATTTTTTACAGCATCAGATTTTACTGGACTGTATCTTTTAGCTAAAGTATCATAATCTAAAACTTTGTCTATTATTTCTATTTCATCTTCACTTAAATCATCATAATACTTAACATATCTAGCTGTTTGTTGGAAAGGGATTGAAAACATTTCTCTTTTATTACCTCCTGTTACTTTAAATAAAGGTAATAATATATTAAGAAACATAAAGTAAAAAACTAAAGTAATAATTAAAACTAAGTATATTTTTAATCTTGCTTTCTTAAGTATTAATAATAAAAATGGTAAAGAAAGTAGTATATGATAAATTCCATTATTTCTAGTTAAACATATTGCTATAGTTAATAAAGTAAGATATATATATTCTTTTGTATTAGTTTTATTAAATTTAATAATATCAAAAAGCTTAATAACATAAATAAGTACTAAAGAACTAAATATAACATCTTTAACCGCATTCATTGCATATAAAGGAAATATAGGTACTAATGCATAAATAAGTATACTAATAAAAATTAATTTATTAGGTGCATTTATTTTAATCATATATTTAATTGAATAAATTAAAGCCGATAATAAAATTATAATTTGAATAACTGAATATATAAACAAACCAAAATTATCATTTCCAATAGAATGTCCTATACTAAGACTTCCTCCTAATAAAACCGTGTGTAAAATAGGATTATCATTTGTAAGTAAAACATTTTCATCAACTAATTTTATTCCATCTATATATCTAGTAGGAATATTAAAAAATCCTTTTATTTGATTAGTTGGATCTGGAGATAATACAATAGGATAAAAACCTATTATATAAGGTAACCAACAAATTAAAATAATTAAAGTACTAAATAATAAAGGCTTTTTATTAAATTTATTTACTATTTTATTATTTATATTTTTAATATCCATTTTTTTTATACAATCATATAAATAATTAATTCCAGTATTAAATAAAAAATAAAAACCTATAAGTTTTAAAATAGAAATAAGTACAAATATATAATTTCCAAATACAAAATAACTAGTATCTAATTTATCATAACTATATCCAAATATCATAAACAAAGCAAATATTAAAGAAAGTATTCTAAACCCTATATAATTTTCATTTTGGTTAAATTTTTTATAAAAAACAAATAAAAATACCCCAACTATAAAGAAAGATAAACTAATAGTACTTCTTCCGGTTAATTGTATTATAGTAGATTTATTTAATTCTATTAATAAACTAAAGGATGATATAATTGCTAAAACTAAACATAATATATTACTTTTCTTTTTCATTTATAAATCACTTCCTTTAAATATAAAACGTTTTTGAATAAAAAAGTTTATTACAAATAAAACTATATCTACAGGTATTTTTATAATAGTAGGATTTATTATAATAACTTTATGTATTAAAAAAACTAAAATAGCTGAAGTAAATAAATTTATTACTACTAAAATATAATATTTAATTAAAGAAGATGGGTCATATAAATTTTTACTTTTACTTTTAAACACTTTATTTCTATTAAGTAAATAATTTATAAATGATGATATTATTCTAGCTATTATAGTAGCTATTAATATAGAATAATCTCCTATAGTTAAATTTAACATTCTAGAAAATAAAGTAAAAAGTACTAAATCTAAAATAAAAGATATTCCTGCAGATATTAAGTACATTAGAAATACTTTTAAATTTTTAATTCTTTTTATCACGATTAATTTGCTCCTTTAATATTCCTATTTCTTCAACTAATAAAGTGATTTTTTCTTTATGCTTAGATACAATTACTGTTAAGATAAAAGATATTATTAAAAGAATGCCTATTAAAAATAAGAATATCATGTTTGATGCAGTTTGTATTCCAATAAAATGAGCAATTTGTTGTTGTAATTTTGGTGTTAAAGCACAAAATATCATAATTATTGAAGAAACAATCCAAAATAATGAGTATTTAAGAGATATTTTATTTCTTTTTATACTACGATAAATAAACAATATAAATAAGATATTAACTATAATAAGTTCAATTATTAATCTTTTTTCTAACATTTTTTTACTCCTTTTTTACCCATACTTGCTATTATTATAGAAGTACTAACTTTTATCATATAATATATTGATTTTAAAAAAGTAATAGATGACTTTCCATGTTTTCTTTCTTCCATTTCTACTGGAACTTCCAATACTTTAAAATTATTTTTTAATAATACAACTAAAGTATCAGGTTCAGGATAATCACTAGGGTAGTCATGAGCAAATAATTCTATTATTTTTTTATTACAAGCCCTAAAACCAGATGTTGGATCTTTTATTGTTTTTCCTGTACATATTTTAATTAAAGATGATAAAAAGTTTATTCCAAATCTTCTCATAGTAGTAGATTTAAAAGTATCAATCTTTTTTACAAATCTAGAACCTACAACTAAATCATTTCCATTTTTTATTCCTTCAATTAAATCTTTAATATATTCTGGATTATGTTGCCCATCTCCATCAAATTGAATAGCAATATCATAATTATTATAAAAAGCATACTTAAACCCGGTTTGAACGGCTCCTCCAATACCTAAGTTACAAACTAAATCAATAAATTTAGCATTATTATTAATTAAAACTTCTCTTGTATTATCAGTACTTCCATCATTAATAACTATATAATCTAAATCTACATCTTTTATTTTTGTTTTTTCAATACTATCTATTGTTTTTAATATATTTTTTTCTTCATTATAAGCTGGTATAATCATTAAAACTTTCATTAATACACCTCAATAATTCTTTTATATTATCTCACATTGTATATACGTTTGACAATACATTTCTTGGTGATATAATAAAAGTAGGAGGGGTTAATGAAAAAGGTTGATATTTTAAAAAGTATTAAAAAAAACAATAGAAGATAATAAACACGTAACAATAAACATAGACAAATTAAATGAATTTGCAAAAAAATATTTGAATGAAAATTTTACTATGCCTAGATTCCCAATTAATTCAGAACTTTCTAATATTGAAGATGTTGTTCAATATTTTTTTCTTATAGATAGTTTAAATTTTAAATTTTGGCATGATAACAAAAACAATTACAATTACAAAGGTATCGTAGATAGTGCAGCATTATTTAGAGCTATTGATGATAATTTATGGCTTTTAGATGCTAAAAGAATGAGTGAAATAAATGATGAAAAAATGAAAGAGGTTTTTCATGATATTCCAATGATAAATAAAAGAAAAGAAATTTTAAATAATAACGGAAATATTTTAACTGAAAAATATAAGGGAAAAGCAATAAATATATTAGAATCTGGAAATTATGAAATTCCTAAAATTCTTGATTTATTAGCAGAAATCCCTGCTTTTTGTGATATATATAAAGAACATATTTTTATGAAAAGAGCTCAATTATTTTTAGCAATGGTTCATGGAAATACTAATTTATTAAAAGGAATAGAAGAATTAACTGTATATGCTGACTATCAAATCCCAAAATTATTTGAATATTTAGAAATTTTTAAATATAGTGAAGAATTACAAAATAAGATTAATAATTCTGAATTTATTGATTCAGGAAGTGAAGAAGAACTCGCAATACGTTCTAACACTATTCAAGTAGGAGAATTGCTTTCAAATATATTAAAATACCCAAATGCATATTTAGATTATCTTTTATGGTCTTTAGGTAAAGATGTTACAAATAAAAAATTTCATTATACTAGAACTATTTGGTATTAAATTTTTTATTTAAAAATGATATAATAATATCCAAAAAAGAAGTAGTATGTAATTAAATAAAAATTAAAATTAGAGAAATACTTAGAAGAATAGGAGCTTTAACTCTTAGTGGTTTTTTACTTTTTTCTCCTTTAAGTGGATGTAATAGTAGAAAAATTGATTGCCCTCAATTAAATCAAAATCATGCTCATAAATAAGTCAATAAAGATGGATTAGGTTTTTATAAAAATAGTAATAATATAACAGAAGAGAAATATTTTACTTGGACAGAAGAAATTAGAAGTTATACAGATGAAATTCAATTATTGGATGATTACAATTTACTACGTATCGAATATAATATTGATATAGCTACTTTAAAAAATATTCTTAATTAATTAGGAATATTTTTTATTTATTGAATAAAATAAGAATATAAAATAAAAATTTGTTAGCACTTACTATTGACAAGTGCTAACATAAATGTTAAAATGAAAATGAAGGAGGAATGTGAAATGAATTTAATACCTAGGAACTTCTTTTTGGATGATTTTTTTGATGATTTCTTTCCTACAAGAGAAA
>CAYWKX010000073.1:0-5199 GCA_964459185.1 uncultured Muribaculaceae bacterium
ACTATGATTATAACATTTTTTTTATTTTTAGACAAGGAAAAGTAATTTTTTTGTCTAAAAAACTTATTATTATAATAGAAAAGAAAGAATATACCTGTTCTTGGTATATTCTTTTTATTAATAACCCATCATTCTTGTAAAAGTACCAACAAATTGTCCAACCGCAAAAACTGATCTTGCTATTATATTTAATATTGGTATGCAAAGAAGAAAAACAATAATTTTCAACATTGTTTTTACTATTCTCTTATGAGTTATTTTACTTAAGAGGTTGGACAATATTTACCTCCCCATAATCTCCTAATAGAACTGCCTACTGATTGTCCTAAATTATAGATAAAAGTAGCAGTTTTAGTTATAGCATTAATGAATGATGAGGTAATTGCTCCTCCTTCAACTAAGTACATTTCTTCTTTCTTTAATTCTATCATCTTTTTTCTCCTTCTTAATTACGACATTTTTTAGGATTGGTATAACCATCGATTAAACCAATAATGAAGATAATCCCAGCGATAATACCTGAGGCTATACCCCAACTAATACCTCCACCTGATACTTCATCCATTTCTTTTTTTGTTAATTCTAACATATTCTCTCCTTTCATTCTAAATAACTAGCAATATAACTTATAATTTTTTTCTTTTCTTTCTTTACTTTTAAATCTATAACATAATTATTAATTAAATATTTCCCATCTAAATTAAGATTAACTAATAATTCCTGATAATTTTGATAGTTATTAGTAATTTTAATATCACTAATACTTACTATTTTATAGGTATAATAATCATTATTAATTATCATTTTATTACTATTGATAAAGTATTTTATATCATTAGGACCAACTTCTAGTAATAAATTTTTATTAATAACTATTCCTTTTATTGAATAATAACTTTGATAATTCACTAAACATAAAATAATCGCTAAAGGGAGAATTAAGATATATATTATATAGATAAGGCGATAGCTTATTTTTTTGTGAATTATTGTTTCTTTATCAACCATAGTTTTTCCTCTTTATAATATCGATAACTTGTCCATCTTGAAATTTAATAACTTTTTTGTATAAATCGATATTATCAACTCGATGAGAAACAATAATTATAGTTTTATTAGAAAAGTATAGAAAAATATTTTTAAGGATTTTTCTTTCTAGATTAATATCTAGTTCATTTAATCCTTCATCAATTAGAATTATATTGCTTTTTTTAAGTAGTGCTCTTGCTAATATTATTCTTTGTCGTTGTCCTCCAGAAATATTAATGCCATTTTCTTCTAGTAAGGTATCATATCCAAATAGATTATTACTAACTATTTCATCAACATAAGTTAATTTACAGATCCCTAAAAATTCTTCATAATTAATCTTTCTATCTAAGATGATATTATTTCTAATTGTATCAGTAAAAATAATTTCATTTTGTGAAACATAACATATTTGTTTTCTAATTGAGGATAAATTATAGTCCATTAAATCATTATTATTTATATATATATTATTTCTTTTAATATCATAATATTTATATAATATTTTTAATAAGGTTGATTTACCACTTCCAGAATTACCTAAGATTAATACTTTTTCTTTATCTTCAATTTGGATATTAACATTTGTTAAGACATTTTTCTTATTATTATAACTATAATTTAAATCCTTAATAATAATATTTCCATTTGTTAGTAAGTAATCATTATTACTATCTTCTTCTTTAATCTCAAATAAATTATTAGCTCTTTTTAAAGCATTATTTACATAATGATATTCTTTATTTAAATCGATAATATTTCTAATTGGATCAATAAAATAAATAAGTAATGAAGTAAAAGTAATTAAATCACCTAAGCTCATTGTACTATTCATAACATTCTTTATCCCTAGAAAAGTAATTAACAATAAGCCCAAACTAGTAATTATTTCCTTTAAGAACAGTTCTTGATTACTAATTTTATCAAGTATTAACGAATCATTTAAACTATTAACAAAGATATGTTCCATTTTCTTACTGATATTTTCTTCAATTCTTAAACCCTTTATGGTTTCAAAGCCATAGATGGATTCTACTAAAAAAGAATTAATTTTAGCATTATTTTCTTGATTTATATTGGTCATTTTCTTAATTAGAGGATTAAAAATCTTGAAAATAACTATAAATACAAGGATGATTATTATAAGTAAAAAGAATAAACTTCTATTTATTGAATAAAGAAGTAAACCTCCTACTAAAGAAATAAATAAATCTAGAAGTACTGTGACAATAATTTTATTTAACATATTTTTTATGATCGTTAGATCATTTATTCTAGATATCATTTCCCCAGTTGTTTTATTCTTATAATAACTATAAGGAAGTGATAATATTTTAGTAAAAGTATTTAAAATTAGTGAACAATCTATTTTTTGATTTAAATATATAAGTAAATAGTTTCTTAAATAACTAGTAATATTTTTTATAACTAAGATAAAACCAAAGATAAAACTAATAATGACCAAATTAGTAATGTTTGTATTTATTACCTTATCAATAATTATCTGTAAATAGAAAGTATATATACAAGCCGTAATTGTAAAAATTATCGATAGAAAAATGATATTAAGGATATGTTTTTTATTATTTAAAATTATTTCTATCAACAATTTATTTAAGTATTTATTAGAAATAATATTTGGTAATTTTCTTATTGGGTCAAAAATCATGATATAGCCTGTCCACATCTTTAAGAAAGTATCTTTATTTAATATAACTTTACCTTTAGCAGGATCCATTACTATTAATTTGTCTTTATCTATTTTATATAGAACGACAAAGTGGGTATAGTTATTATTAACGAGTTGGCAAAGAATAGGACACTCTAGTTGTATTAATTTATCTAAATTATCTACTTTATAGCTTTTAGAATTAAGTCCTAAACTTAAAGCAGCTTCTTTGATATTATAGAAATTTGTTCCTAATTTTGTTGTCCTAGTAAGTTCAATTAACTTTGATATTGGAATATTACCTTCATAATATCTAATGATAGATAATAAAGCCGCACTACCACACTCTTTATATCCATCTTGTAAGATAATTAATTTTCTCTTCATATTATCACCTCCTTAATATTAATATTGATTTTATTTTTAGAAAGTCCTTCTTATAATAAAAAAAAAGAATATTTTTTTAATATTCTTATCTTACATATTCAAATTCATAATCTAGAATTCTAACAATATCTCCTTCTTTAATACCATTTTTCTCTAATTCTTCATCAAGACCCATTTTACGTAATTTTTTAGCAAATCTTTCAAGTGCTTCTTCGGTATTAAAGTTAGTCATTTTAAATAGTTTTTCGACTTGTTCCCCTGAAATAATATAGATACTATTTTCTTTAGTGACAGTAAATGGTTTTTCAGCCTTAAATTTATATAAGACATGTTTTTCTTGAACATCTTTAGTAAATAATTCTTCTTCTTTAGTACTCTTTAAAACAGAATCTAAAGTATTAATTAAATTATCTAAATTCTTATTGTTAATGGCTTCAATCTCAATTACTTCTTTATCTTTTAGCTTATTCTTAAAATTTACTAAATTATCTTTAGCCATTTCAAGATCCATTTTATTAGCAATAATTACTTCTTGTTTATCTAGTAATTTAGGGCTAAATTCTTCCAATTCTTTTCTTATCATTAAATAGTCTTCATAGGGGTCTCGATTCTCACTACCACTCATATCAATAACATGAGCAATAATTCTTGTTCTTTCAATATGTTTTAGAAACTTATGACCTAATCCTAAACCTGTACTAGCCCCTTCAATTAAACCAGGTAAATCTGCGACAACAAAAGAACTATTCTTAGTAGTTACAACCCCTAAATTAGGAGATAGAGTTGTAAAATGATAAGAAGCAATTTTAGGGTTAGCATTAGAGATCATTGAAAGAATAGTACTTTTACCTACACTAGGCATACCTACTAAGCCAACATCCGCTAACATTCTTAATTCTACCTTAATTCTTCTCTTTTCTCCAGGTTCCCCATTTTCAGCATATGATGGGCAAGGATTAGTCTTACTTGATAAGGATACATTGCCTCGTCCCCCTCTTCCACCATAACATACTACTACTTCTTCTCCATGATTAACTAAATCAACAATAACATTATTACTTTCAACATCTTTTAAAGTTGTTCCCACTGGTACTTTAATAATTGTATCGGTAGCAGCTGATCCATTTTTATTTTTACCTGAACCATTTAATCCATTGTTACCCTTAATTTTTTTTTGGTATCGTAAATCAATTAAAGTTCTAAGTCCTTCATCCGCAACGAAAACAATGTTTCCCCCACTTCCACCCGAACCACCAAATGGTCCTCCCATAGGAATATATTTTTCTCTACGAAAAGCTAAACAACCATTTCCTCCGGTTCCCGCGGTTACATCAATTATTACTTCATCAACAAACATAGTTTTCACCTCGTTATCATTATACTATAAAAGAAAAAAAAAAGGAAGAAATATTCCTCTTTAATCTTTAGTGATAACTTTAAGAAATACTTTTTTCCCTTTTTGAATAATTAATTCATTAGTCTTTAATTTAATTTTTTTATTAACATCAGTTGTCTTTTCCTGATTAATACTTATTCCACCTTGTTCTACTAATCTCCTAGCTTCCGATTTTGATAAAGCAAGATTACTTAAGACTAATAAGTCTAATAAATCAATCTCTTCTTTATTATCTATTTTTATCTTAATAGAAGGCATTGTTTCTGAAAAGGATTTATTTTCAAATAAGTCTTCAGCAGTCTTTTTAACCTTTAAAGCCTCTTCCTCTCCATGAACTAATTTTGTTACCTCAAAAGCTAATATCTTTTTAGCTTCTCTTATATCTTCTTTACAAATATTTTTAATTTTTTCAATTGGTAATCTAGTAAAGAAAGATAAACTTCTTTCCACATCTTCATCATAAGAATTAATCCATGATTGATAAAAATCATAAACAGTGGTTTTATCTCTTGATACCCAAAGAGTACCTGTAGAGGTTTTTCCCATTTTTTCCCCATCAGCCTTAATCAGTAAAGGACAACATAATCCATATAATGGTGTTACTTTCTTACCCTCTAAATTATCTAATTTTCTAGATAAATCAGACCCAGCGATAATATTTGACCATTGATCAGATCCTCCGATTTGTAAGGAACAATTATATTTATTATTTAAATAG
>CAYWKX010000074.1:0-5066 GCA_964459185.1 uncultured Muribaculaceae bacterium
CTTCTCTATCTTCTATAAATCCTTTAGCTTGAGCTACTTCGGCGGCTTCCTTTATTTCTTCTATACTAGCATTTGAATTACCAAACCTAATATTAGATTCAATAGTCCCAGAAAATAAAACTCCCTTTTGAGATACAAAACCTATTTTATCCCTTAAATCCTTTTGAGTAACTTTCCTTACGTCTACTCCATCAAGAAGAATCATCCCACTAGTTACATCAAAAAATCTTGGTATTAAATTAATTAAAGTTGATTTGCCCGAACCAGTTGAACCAATAATAGCTACGATTTCACCTTTCTTAGCTTTAAAACTAAGATTAGATAAAGTGTCTGCTTCAGCATCTGGATATCTAAATGATACACTTTTAAATTCCAAGAACCCTCTAATATCCTTAGGAAATTTTTTAGCTTTTTCCGGATCTTTAACGGATATATCTTTGGCTAAAATTTCTCCTAGACGCTTTAAAGAAACGATCGTTCTTGGTAAAGCAATTGATAAAATTGCTACAATTAAGAATGAGAAAATAATATGCATAGTATATTGCATTAGAGCAAATAAATCCCCTATCCCAATTGCACCTGCATCTACTTTAAAACCTCCAACCCAAATGATTAAAACACACATTCCATTCATAATCAAACTCATTGTTGGTCCCATCATAGACATTATTTTGTTAATAAATAAGTTTGTCTTTGTTAAATCTTTATTAGCCTTATCAAACCTTTCTTCTTCATAGGATTCGGTTCTAAATGTTCTAATTACTGGTAATCCCGTTAATATCTCACGTCCTACTAGGTTGATCTTATCTATTAATTTTTGCATTATTTTTGTTTTAGGTAAAACGGTAAATAACAATATTAATAAAACAAAAGTAACCGCACCTAATCCAATACCAACTACCCAAGACATAGAACCAGTTGTTCTATAAACCTTTAGGAATGCCCCAATACCCATGATTGGAGCAAAGAAAATACTTCTAAAGCCCATAGCTAAAACTGATTGAATGTTTTGAATATCATTGGTACTTCTTGTAATAAGGGAAGCAATTGAAAAATCTCTTAACTCCTTCTCGCTATAAAGCATTACTTTAGTAACTACTTTTTCTCTTAATAATCTACCAAAATTAGCTGCAACTTTTGAGGATAGATAACCTACAATAATCCCTACAATTGTTACAACTAAAACTACTAATAGCATCTTAATACCGGAAAATATAATATAATTCGTTTGTAACTTATTTGTATCAATACCTATCAATTTATATTCATCTTTTAAGTATTCTTTTATTCCACTTGTAGCAATACTTTCATCAATTTTATTAATATTATCAACAATATATGTAACTTGTTGTTCAGTTAAATTATCCAAATCATTTCTTGTTAGCATCAACTGGTTATTATCAATAGCAAAAAGAATAATAATAGGATTTTTAAAAATATTATTTATCTGTTTTCGAACATCTTTATTTATATCATCATTTATAATATAAAGTTCTTCAGTTTCCAATAAAGGATAATCATCAAGGTAATTAGTAATTTTATTATTTATTAAAGAATAATTACGATTTACTATTTCCTTATCAGCAGAGTCCATAAATATCTGTAGTTTTTCATATTCACTCTTTCTGATAACAATTGGTGAGGTTTCCTTAATTCCCCCTGCTGTAATTCCATTATTAACCATATCTGAAGTATAACTGGGTAGTGATAAATCAAGTAAAGCTTGAGCAACCAAGCAAATAATTATTATTAATATAGGGACAACTAATTTTTTAGCTATTTTAAGTATCTCTTTCATAATTCCCTCTTTCCATCTAGACTCATTTCAATTATATTACTTCCTCTTAGATAATATATCATTTTTTAATCATTCGACGTATTACATTATATTATCTTCCTTTAATAAAGTCAAGACTATTATAGCATTAAAAAAAACAAACTATGTTTGTTTTTTAGTTAGATATATTTGTTTTTTTTCTCACGATATTATAAATTGCAAACAATCCTAAGCCTAGGAAAGGGAAAATTAAATATTTAGTATTAAAACCTTCAAATCCTGTTTTAGGAGGTTTTTCTTTATATTCATCATATACATAAGTTACTTCCTTTATGCCCTCGGTAATTTTCCCACTTTCTTCGCCCATTATTTGTCTTAAAACATAATTTTTTATTTCTTCTGCTTCAGTTAAATAATCACTACCAACAAAATCAATTATCTCTATAGAAACAGCAAGTTCTTTATTACTATTATCAACAAAATGGACTATGATTTTACCTTTAATATCAACATTATTAGTAACTTTGGCTGTTTTTTCATTTGTCTTTTCACTAGTTTCCATTTTAGAGGTAATTACATTTTCTATAGTTTCAGAAACAACATCTAGATCTATATAAACGACACTAATTTCTTTATTAATATCTATTTTTTTATTGCCATCAAGATAAGTATTAATATCATCATAATTAAAGACCCAGGTTATTGTTTTTTTGCTTTCATCATACATTCCACCTTGTAAATCAGATTTAGTTATATCTATTTTATAAGGTAAACTATCGACAATTGTAATAGTTATATCACCAATATAGTTAGATATTTCCTCATTATAAGAAAGATCATAGGTAACTAAACTAGTAGCTGATGTTATTATATCAGTAGTAGTTTTACTTAAGCTTTCATCTACTATTTGCATTTCATCCTTGGTAACGTTTATTGTAATTGTTGAAGGATTACTGGTAACTGTATTAGTGTCCTTATTTACAACTATAGTTGTTTCTACTATATAATCAAAGGTAACAGATTTCCCAATACAATTAGTTTCTGTATTATATTCAAATGAACCATCATCTAAAACTGTTAATGTTCCACAAGAATTATTAGTATCAGTCACTATTATTTTATTAGTAACAGAAGCACTATTATCTGTTAAAAGAGTTTGACTATCATTTTTTAATAGACCATTATCACTATCAATAGTTAGGGTATTGTTATATTTTGAATCATAGTTATCATTATTCGTTACCATTGGAACAGGTATATATGGTAAAGGGAAAGTTTCACTTATTTGTCTAATATAATATGGATTACTATCAGTAGGAGTACCTGTTAAAATAGCATTTTTATTAGTATTAATATTTCCATAATAGTCATCTTTTGTAGTTATATCATAAATTAACTCATAATTTTGATAAATACTAAAGTCTCCGATCGTCCAAGTAATTGTGTGTTCTTTTGTAAAATCATCATAATTAACTTGAACATTGCTATAGTCAGCTTCTAGTTTATCAACATTTAAATTAAAATATTCTGGTATAACATCAGTTACTATCACATTAGTAGCAATAATAGAAATATTCTTAATAATATCATTAAACTTATTTAATAATTCTGTCTCATTATCTGCTAAAAAAGCATATCCAGTCCCAGAGGAAATACTCTGTAGAATATTTTTAGCAGTTTGATTTTTGGCTATGTCATAACCAATCGTGTATACCTTTATCCCATTATCTTTTAATGTTTTTCCAGCCGCAATAGCCTTTTCAGAAGGTTCATCGCCATGACCAGGTTTGTTTGGTGCTCCATCTGATAATAAAATTACTACTTTATCATCTGCTGTCGAATTACTTAACAATTCATTAGCTTTTAATAAACCTGCCTGAATATTAGTTCCTGAATTATTAAAAGGATCTGTTAAATGACTAATAATCCCCAAGAGAACAACCTTATCATTTGATAAACTAGTACTAGTTAAATTGTCAATAACTTTATCCCCAAATGTCACTATACCTACTTTTACATTATTATAGGTATTATCTTCAAGTAATTTATTAACTAGATTAGTCGCAGAGTTTTTAGCGCTAGTTAATTTGCCATTGTTTAGCATGCTCTGTGATCTATCAATAACTAAGACAATGTCTAATGTTTTTACTTCATCATAACTATTTCCTGTAGCCTTTAAAGTTACTGTAGCTCCTCTACCATAGATGTCATCATCCTTAACTGCAGTCTTATCCACCAATATTTTTCCTTTATCGGAAATATTATTGATTACTTGGGCCTTTACAGGGGTAAAACAACCCAAACCCAAACCAGCCATTAAAACTAGTACTGCCATTATTTTGTTTTTAAATTTCATATTCCATCCTTTTCTATTTTTTTTCCAACAATAATTAAGAAAGTATCCTTGTAACTATTAGAACATGTTTGTAAGACAATAATATCTTCATCTTTAATATCAGTATTGGTATTAAAAATTGATTTATCTTTTAAATACTGTAAATGTTTTTGATAATCATTTATTACCACCTTATAATATTCATAATCTTCACTAGTTAAATAAATAGAAAATATTTCATATTTATAATAACTGTTTTCAGTAATTACTATTATATATTTATGTTTATTGTAATAGTTGAAATCTAAATATTTTTCCAATTCTTTAAAAGGTGTATCATAATAATAAGAATTATGACCATAAATAATTATTTTTTTATCAGTAATATTTGTTCTATAATCTAAGAATAAGGATCCTAATTGATTATAACTTCGATCTAATGAATGGCTTAAATAAAAATCATTATCATTTGTTTTTGTAAATAATGTATCAATATTGGTATTATCAATAATGACTTTACCTATAATATCTGAATTATTATAAAAACTTCGATAATAATTTAAATCTAAACTATAATGAATAGGCTCTTCAATAACCTCGGTAATTACTTCTTCACTATCTTGTTTAATAGTTAAAATCTCAATACTATGTATAGATTCAATAGCAAATGAAGAACTATTAACTAATAAACAAATAAAAAACAACGGAAAAAATTTTTTTTTATTCACTTATCACCCCTTCTTTAAATATATAATCCCATTATAAGGGTTAATTACACATAAAAAAAGGAGTAACAAGACTCCAAATTATGACAAAAAAAAGACTAGAAAATCTAGTCAAAAAAAAAGCATTGGCAACGTCCTATTTTTGCATACACTATTTTCGGCGTTGAAGTGCTTAACTTCTGTGTTCGAGATGGGAACAGGTGTATCCACTTAGCAATCGTCACCAGTA
>CAYWKX010000075.1:0-4461 GCA_964459185.1 uncultured Muribaculaceae bacterium
ACTTGCGATTGGTTCGCAAGTTGTTTTCATTTGGTGGAGCTGAGGGGAGTCGAACCCCTGTCCGAAAATATCGCCTCTAAACTTCTACAAGTTTAGTTAGTTTTTAATAAGAAAATAATGACATAAACTAACAAAAGTTATTATTTCTAGTTTAGTAAAATTCATTATATAAACCTAAACTATTTTATATAATATAGCCTACTTTATAAGTTCCTGTTATTTCTCGTAGACAAAGAAATAGAGAAACCTGTGCTTTACGTTAAATTAATTAAGCGTAAGCAACAGCATTTTTATAGCTGTTTCCAGTTATATTTATTTATCTCTAACGTGAGATAACGACTTGCAATCTAAAAGCTAAGTATTCCCGTCGAAGCCAAAAACAGCCCCAGAAAAATTATATCAAACAACTGTACATATGTCAAATATTTGTTTACTTATCAGGTAAATTTTGATATAATTTTATTAATATCAATGGAGGATAAAAATGAAGAAGACTATCCGTGATTACAATCTAAATAATAAAAGAGTAATAATAAGATGTGATTTTAATGTTCCGATGAAGGATAATAATATATTAGACGATACTAAAATAAGAGAAAGCCTTGAAACAATAAAATATGCTTGTGACCATCAAGCAAAAGTTATTTTAATGTCCCATTTAGGAAAAATAAAAACTGATTCGGATAAAAGGGGAAATAGCTTATATTGTGTAAGTCAAAGATTGGGAGAATTACTAAATAAGAAAATTTTATTTTCTCCTGAGACTAGAAGTGAAGGATTAAGTCAAACAGTTAATTCATTAAAAAATGGGGATATACTATTAATTGAAAATACAAGATATGAGGATTTAAATTCTAATGGCGAAAGTTCATGCGATGAAAATTTAAGTAAATATTGGGCATCTCTAGGGGATATTTTTATTAATGATGCCTATGGTACTTGTCATAGGGCTCATGCCTCCAATGTAGGAATTGCTAGGCTATTACCAAATGGGATAGGTTTTCTAGTTCATAAAGAAATAACTAAAATAGATGAGATTATGAGTGAAAATACCCATCCTTTTATAGTTGTTATGGGTGGTAAAAAAGTTTCCGATAAAACTCTAATTATTGAAAATTTAATTCACAGATGCGATAAATTGTTAATCGGGGGGGCAATGTCTTTTACCTTTTTAAAAGCATTGGGTTATAATGTTGGGAATTCAATCGTAGAGGAAGAAAACCTTAACTTTTGTAAAGAAATACTATCTAGATATAATAATAAAATAGTTCTACCAACTGATTTTGTTACGGTTAAAGAAATAACTAATAATCCTGAGATAGAGTTAAAAAGAATTGATAGTTTTGTTTCCAATGATATTGGAGTAGATATTGGTAAGCTGACCATAGATTTGTTTACTACTCATTTAAAGAACGCTAAAAGGGTTGTTATAAATGGACCAATGGGAATATTTGAGATAGATAAATTGTCTCTTGGAACAAAAGCTGTTTATGATTGTTTAGTTACTAATAAAATAAAAACATTAATCGGTGGAGGAGAAACTTCTGCGTCAGTAAATGTTTTAGGATTTGATGAGAAATTTTTCCACGTTTCTACTGGGGGAGGAGCTACACTAGAGTATCTTGAGGGTAAAGAACTGCCAGGTATTAGTGTTATTCAAGATAATGGATAAAAAAATAAAAATTATTTTAAATTTTTCATTGATTATTCTTGCTTTGGGAATTGTTTTATATATTTCTCTAAAGGATAATTATGATGAAATAATTAATTATATTTTCAAAATAAAATTAGAATATATAATATTATCAATTTTATCTTTACTATTATTTAGAATAATAATTGGAATTAGTTCTTATTTGGTTACCACTAGTGATGGATCAAAATTTAAACTAATTAGAAGTATTCAAATTAACTTTATTATGCTATTCTTTCAAGGGATTACCCCTTTCGCAAGTGGAGGACAGGCTTCTGAAATATATTATTTACATAAGGAAAAAGTATCGAAAGTAAGGGCTACAAATATAGCTCTTCAGGATTTTATTATTTATCAGGTGGCTTTGTTGGTTGTGGAGTTTGTTGCTATTATCTATAATAAAATATTTAATTTATTTCCTAGTAATAGTATAATTAATAAGTTAGT
Source organism: uncultured Muribaculaceae bacterium (assembly GCA_964459185.1). GTDB lineage: Bacteria > Bacillota_I > Bacilli_A > RF39 > UBA660 > CAYWKX01. Next base: position 2,141 of record CAYWKX010000075.1, read on the forward strand.
TTTATTGGGAATGTTTTTTAACTTCTTAATTTTGTTAATTAGTTTTATTCTAGGATTTAGTAAAAAAGTTAGTAAATTTATTTTAAAAATAGGAATTAGAATTTTAAAGAAAGTCAAATTAATATCTAATTCATCTTTGGCAAAAGATAAAATTCAAGATTTAGTTAATAATTTTCATGATAACGCTTTAGAATTAATAAAAAACAAAAAAAGATTTATAATTTGTATCCTACTGAACATTTTAGCCTTGTTAGTACTATATAGCATTCCTTATTATGTGATGATAGGATTAAATATAACTAATGTAAATATAATAAATGTCATTATTATAACAACATATATAATGGTAATTAGTCCTTTTATGCCAATTCCCGGAGGTATTGGAGGATTAGAATATGGTTTTATATATTTCTTTGGATATATTATTACAGGAAATATTTTAACTGCGGTGATGCTTATTTGGAGATTCTTGAGTTATTATTTAGGACTTATAATTGGCGCAGTTATATTAATGTTTTATAGAAGGAAGAATGAATTATGAGGATTGGAATATTTACTGATACATATTTGCCTTTTATTAATGGAGCCACAACAAGTGTATTAATGCTAAAAAAGGGTTTAGAAAGAATGGGCCATACTGTTTATATTGTAACAGTAAATGATAGCAATATGCAGTATAAGATTGAAGAGAACGGGCACTTAATAAGAATACCAGGGATTCCTACAGGTTTATATGACTTTCGTCTAACGGGTATTTATCCCATTAAGGCAATAAAAATGATCAAGAAATGGAATCTTGATGTTATTCATTCCCAAACAGAATTTGGAATAGGAACATTTGCGAGGATATTATCAAAACAATTTAATATTCCATTGGTTCATACCTATCATACGATGTATGAAGATTATGTTTATTATATTACAAAGGGATATTTTAACAAATCAAGTAAAAAAATAGTAAAATATTTAACCTTATTCTATTGTGATAAAACAATCACTGAATTAGTCGTTCCTACTAAAAAGGCTTATGAACTATTTAAAGAAAAATATCAGGTTGATCGAAATGTTTATATTGTACCAACTGGGATAGATGTGGAGAAATTCTATGTTGAAAACAATAAAAATTTAAATAAAACCGAAAAAAGAAAATCATTGGGTTTATCAGAAGAAGATTTTGTAATTTTGTTTGTTGGAAGAATCGCAAGTGAGAAAAATATTGAATTATTATTAACTAGTATGAGCTATATATCCAATAATTGTCCAAATGCGAAACTATTAATTGTGGGTGATGGCCCTGATATAAATAGTTATAAAAAATATGTGGCAAGAAAGCAAATGGGAGACAAAGTAATTTTTGCGGGAAAGGTACCATGGGAAAATATTAATAGTTATTATTTAATTTCTGATCTTTTTGTTACCGCTTCTAGAACTGAAACCCAGGGACTTACAGTTATTGAAGCAATGGCGGCCTCCTTACCAGTAGTGTGTATTGATGATGAATCATTTACAGGAACCGTTATTAATAACTTAAATGGTAAAGTATTTAAAAATAAGAAGGAATATAAAAGAGCTATTATTGAATTATATCGTAATAGAGAAGAAGTTAGAAAACTTAGTAATCAGGCTAGGATATCAGCAGAACTTCATTCAACAAAATATTTTGCTAGTAAGATACTAGATGTTTACAAAATTGCTATTAAAAACAAACCAAAATTAAAGATACCATTAATAGAAAAAATAAAAAAAATCTTTAAAATTAAAAATAATATTGATTAGAGAAGTAGTGGCTAATACTTCTCTTTTCTTTTTTAAATAAATCGACAAATTGCGACATGGGATAGTAATATAATATCAATTAGAATAGAAAGGAAGAAAAAAGATGGAAAAAATTAGAGTGTTAATGATTGATGACAATGTTAATTTAGTTGAAATGATTAAGGAGTATTTTACTGATCACCAAAAAATTGAAGTATCATTAGAGGCTTATGATGGGGAAGAAGGATTAAAATTAATTCAAGAAAAGGAAAAAGAATATGATATTATTTTATTAGATTTAATCATGGGGAAGAAGGATGGAATTTATATTTTAAATGAATTAAAAAAGAAAAATATCGTTAAAAATATAATTGTCGAAACATCTTATAATGCTCCGGATGTTATCAGAAAAGTAAGCGAATTTGGAGTAAATTATTATATTTTAAAACCATTTGATCTTGTTGATTTAGAAAATAGGATACTAGAGGTATTTGAACAAATGGATAATAAGAGCATTAATTTATATCATAATAATTTACAAATATCTATTACCAAAATGCTACATG
>CAYWKX010000075.1:4471-4903 GCA_964459185.1 uncultured Muribaculaceae bacterium
ATGAGCTTGGCATGCCCTCTCATATAAAAGGATATCAATATATTCGGGAAGGCATTTGTATGATTTATGATAGACCAGAAATCGTGGGTGGAATTACTAAAGAGTTGTATCCTGATATTGCCACTAAATTCGATACAACTGTATCAAGGGTAGAAAGAGCTATTAGGCATGCTATTGAAGTTAGTTGGAATCGTGGTAATTGGGATTTAATGGAAGATGTATTTGGCCATAGTGTAGATATTGACAAAGCCAAACCCACCAATAGTGAATTTATTGTCACTATTGCGGATAAATTAAGACTAGAATTTATGAATAATAAAGTAAGAAAAAGTCTATAATTAATTATAGACTTTTTAAATAAAAAAACACTTCATTTGAAGTAGAAAATTCACTAATTATGGCGCGCCCATAGGGACTCGAACCCCAAACCTT
>CAYWKX010000076.1:0-4682 GCA_964459185.1 uncultured Muribaculaceae bacterium
TAAATTAAAACCTTCTTCATTTTAAAGCCTTGAACAATTAGTAAAAACTATGCAAAATAATCCTAAAGTAAATTTTAGTATTATAGGGCATACCGATAACGTAGGTGCTAAAGAATATAATGACAACTTGTCTTATCAACGTGCAATGTCTGTAGCAAATTACTTAATTGAAAATGGTATTAATAGAAATAGATTGAACATTGAAGGAAAAGGATTTAGTGAACCTAAAGTACCTAATGATTCTGAGGAAAACAGAGCTATTAATCGTAGAGTTGTTATGATACCTCAAGAATAAAATAAACAGTAACCTAAACACTCATAAAAATCAAGCCTGGTTACCTACGCCGGGCTTGATTCTTTTTTGGGACTTGAGGACAGCTTGTAGGAAATAGAGTGCAAGCAAGGATGCTCGCACAACATTTCAGTCAGACTTGACTTGCACTCTCTTACTCGACCAGGATGGTCAAGTTACGATATTAGAGACTCAAGGGCAAAGTTCCGAAAAATTATTTCATCAAAATAACTTTTTTTATGCTGTAATATTTATTTGCTTGCATTTTAAAAAAATACACACCTGATGCTTGGGGTTTATATTCCTTATCTTTACCATCCCAAACCTGAACATATCTTCCGGCAGGAAGAAATTGATTAAGCAAGGTGCGAATATGTTGACCTTTAATATTAAAGACGTCAAGGTTTACTGTTGTGTCTTCGGCAATATCAAAAGAGATGCTTGTATGTGGGTTAAAAGGATTTGGATAAGCATTATGTAGTTGAGTAATAAAAGGTATTTCCGGTATAGTTTCAGCTGTAGAACCGGTTACTATATATATTGGTCCATGGAATTCAGTTGAGCCATCGTATTCAAGTGATTGTAGCCAATAATAATATTCGGTATTTTCTTGTATAGAATTATCGACGAAATTATAATCTTGTTCAACAGCTTGATTATACGCTCTAATAATATTAGCCGATATTCTTTGTGCTTGATTTAGACTATTTGTTTCTGCTTTAAATATATGATAACCTATAATGTTTGTTTCAGATTGTGTGGTCCAGTTTAAGCTAATCGTATTTGAAACAGTGTAAGAAGCAGTAAAAGAAGATAGCGTGACAGGAAGAGTTGAATCATCAGTAGGATACTGCCATTTATGATAAGGATAGCCGTTATTTCTGCTATTTCCAATATTCCAGATATTATCATTTCCATTATAGCTTTCTCCTGCAAAGTCCCAACCGGCATTTAAGTATATATTGTCTGTATAATCAACTAATAGGGCATCACTTGTCATATTGGTAGTTGTTTTCCCTGTTGCTGTGCCATTGATGTCAGATGTTTGTTGAGAAAGGTCTATATCAAAATAATTGCCGTTATACGTGCCGGGACTGCCTGAATCGACATAACCGGCAAAGCCCTTATCATTTGTTATACTGCCCGAAAGATATGTTATATTGCCCGTATTATAGCTTTTTTCTATAGTGCTGTTATTGACACTACCAACAAAACCACCAATGTTTGTCGAAACAGCACCACTTAACCTACTAATATTGGCACGATTATAGGAATTGTTGATTGAACCTGTATGTGACTTTCCAACAAAACCGCCAAGATTACTCATACCGGCAACCGTTCCCGAACTGTAGGACTTTGTTATATCTGAAGCATAATTAAAACCTACGAAATTACCTACATAGTCGTAACCTGAAACCTGACAATAAGTATATGATTCACTGATATTACAACTGTGATAATTATAACCAATCAGCCCGCCTGTATTATCTCTGCCGACAACATTGCCTTGATTTACAAAACATAATTCAACATTACTGCCATTATAGTTATATCCTATCAATGCACCTACATTATCTTGACCGGTAATATTAACATTTCTTAACTCTAACTGATTGATTGTAGCACCGTTAGTATAGCCAAACAAACCAATATTGTCTTCGGTTGTCCTGTTAATAAAAAGATTATCTATATAATGTCCTCCGCCTGAATAAGTGCCGGTAAATTTTATTGTTTCATTGCCTATAGGTTTCCAGCCTTTTGCTTCATATATGGAATTAGTTTCAGTTGCATCGATATTACCTGTTTGAAGATAGTGTTTATCCCATCTGCTTGAATCTTCGGCAATCCAGTAAAGATGGCTTAAACTTGATATTTCATAAGGGCTTCCGGAATCTCCTGTTCCAACAGTGGGAGCCAAAGAAGCCTTTTCTGCTCCTGTAACAATAAGAGAAAAATCTTGATTTAAACCACTATTAAGAGTTCCTTTATGGCTGATTTTAACAGTATAAATCTGATTGCCGACCGGAGATGCTATATGTATCATTTCTACATTATCTCGGAAATTATCTCCTGTGGTTGCAATATTAGAGGGATTACTCGGATCTAAAATATACGGGCTAATCTCTGTTCCTGACGAAAAAAGCCTTAAATCTAAGTCGTTTACTAACATTGAGCTTGTTGGGTTTAGTGATGTACCCGGAGGAGTACCCTCAACATCTGTCCATACTATAGTAGCTCTTAACGGTTCATCTCCCTTAGCTTTAATTAAAAATTCTATGGTCTCATTATTTGTTAAACTTAATTCTTGAATTTCAAAATCGTTGTTTTTGTTATCAGTCATAACCTGAGCAGCTTTTTCTGTATCCATTAGTCCCCAGCCAAAACGGTAATCAGGACCGGCAACGCCACTAATCATATCATCTGCTGTATGAATAACTAAAGCCTTCATTGTTGAAGAGTGCATAGCTTGTCCCGGATGTAAATTTTCCTGATGTTGTAATAATAAGCCTATTGCACCACTAACCATTGGCGAAGACATAGAAGTTCCGCTCATTCCTCCATAAGATGAAGTGTCGTTTATATATGTAGAAACTACAGATACACCTTTTGCTACTATATCAGGTTTGATTCTACCATCATCAGTAGGTCCCCATCCGCTAAAAGAGGACATTGCATCAGTATTATCTACAGCCCCAACAGTTAAAATGTTTTTAGCTACACTATTTGTTGGCATAGAATCATATCCTTCAGTGCCTCCATCTTTTTCTCTGGTATCGGTACTTGAACCCCAAACCCATTCAGAGCCATTCCTATAGTTATAATAATGAGATGTACCCGGTTCAGGTCCTTCCCCTCTATCATTGCCGGCAGACTTGACAATAAGATAATTCGGAGCATTTCGGGCTATTAAATCCCACGCAGCAGTATCACTGTTATAAAAACCAAAATTATAGTCTTCGGTTGTACTTATTCCTGTTGAACCAAACCAGTGCCAAGCTTCAGTTCCACTCCAATCACCCCATGACCAGCCGGCAATTATCCCATAAGAGTGATTGGATACTTTCATCCCACCGACAGCTTCAGAAGCCATTTCGGCGTTATCATCATTCCAGTCATAAGATTTTAATTGTGCTTGATAAGACATACCTTGTGCGTTAGGAAAATATTGCCCGGAAGCTATCATTGTACCGCCTACATGAGTAGCATGTCCGCCAATTGTATAAGTATCCCCTATAGTTACTCTACCGGTAAGAGCTTGGTGAGCAGTATAAGTAGAGCCTCCATCCCAAATACCTAAGATTTGACCCGAGCCGGTTAAATTTAACCCTGCTCCGCCACCGGGATAAACTCTGCTTGCTTTAATATAAGCAGCACCATCAGCATTCATTGTTGTATAATAAACCGGTCTGCCGTTTTCTAATCTTATAAGTTCTACTATTTTCCCATTGTCAAATTCTTTTCTGATTGGAATATTGTTTTGTCTGGCGAAATCTTCAACCTCTTGTTTTTCTCTAATCGCCTTTTCTGAAAATCTTTGTGAAAGTTCAAGTAAGTTCTGTTTTTGTTCAATTGTCATTGTAAATAAAGATGTAAAGACTGTCGACAGCAAAAGTATTAAAACTAAATATCTCATAATATACCCCCATTCATAATTTGATTAAATACTAATATACGATTATAATCTAATATAAAATTATATAAAACCAAATTTTAATTATGGCTTTGAATAACAATGAAGTGCGAGCTTTCAAATTAGACTTGACTTGCAACGAACGCAGTGAGTGTGAGTTGAGGATGGCGATGCCTTGTCATTGCGATGAGCTTGCGAAGAAGCAATCTCTTTGTCTCTTTTGATGTTGTGCGAGCATCCTTGCTTGCACTCTTTTTGCTACAAGCCGGAAGCTTATAGAACGTTTTTCTTGCTACAAGCAAGGATGCTTGTAGAACATATTGCCCTCAAGTCCTTTCTCGCCTGCTCGACCAGGATGTTCAAGCTACGATATTAGGGACTCAAGTTCAAAGAAAACTATCTATTTCTTTAACTCTACGATAAAAAGTTCCTCTGTTTAGTTTTAATTTTTTCATAGCTTCTACAGCAGTAATTTCACCTTTACGCCAAAGAGCAATAACTTCATTCCAATTTTTAGGTTGTTCAATTTTTGGTCTGCCAAATTCTTTACCTTTTGCTTTAGCAACAGCGATGCCTTCTTTTTGTCTTTGGAGGATATTTTCGCGTTCCAATTCGAATAAAGCACCGAATATAGTAAGTACAAATCTGCCTTGTGGGGTGGTTGTATCAATATTTTCTTTTAATGAAATCAAATCTACTCGTTTATCTTCTAATTGCTTTACTAAAGCCAGTAAATCCTTTGTACTTCTTGCTAATCGA
>CAYWKX010000077.1:0-4529 GCA_964459185.1 uncultured Muribaculaceae bacterium
GTTGCTGAAGTAAAGATTCCAACACCGAGAACCATTATGACTACAGCGGCATAGGATGCAGGGGTGTTGCTGAAAATAGGGTTTATGTACGATGATATAGTTTTATGAAATAGAATTTCGAGTAGCTGTGTCAGCATCCAGAGGAAACTCGAGATTTTTACAAAGATTTCAGCTCTTTTAACTGGAGATTCTTTGTTCCCTTTGTATAATACATTGGCATTGATTTTATTCCTCACCTTCAACAATATTAACTTTAGCAGGTATACGCCCAAAAAAGAAATGAACAGTAAGAGTAAAAGAATATCTATAAAATCCATCCAAAAACCTCCTCACACGACACATGAACATATGAATAATTGTTCATAAGACATATACTATAATATCCTCCGGCAAAAATCAAGAGTTCACAGCCTAAAAAATTTCATTTATCTGCCCAAAAATTTCATTATTTTTTGTGTTGACTATAAAAATGCGCCATGGTATACTATTTCAAGTCGACAGCAAATAAATTATGCTGGTGTAGCTCAGCAGGTAGAGCAGCTGACTTGTAATAGAGGAAGGCTGTTTTTTATATTTGTAAAGCTAAAATCCAGTATTATCAACTGGTAAGTCCCTTTTCATAGCAAATGATTTTAGTGTATGGAACATGCAATCAGCAGTTCTTGCACAAAGGAAATCATAGGCTATGAAAGGGGATTTTCTATGTCCAGAATAACCATGTTGAGAAAGGCTGAAACCAAAACACTCAATACTGCATTTGAGGATTTTATGACCTTCTGCAAATCAAAGAAACTGTCACAGGCTACAGTCAGGAACTATAATTTAAGCTTCAAATCTCTTTCTAATTTTGTTGCTCCCTGTGAACCTGTTACCAACATTGACAATCACTTTGTCCAGTCCTACATTCTGCATTTACAGCAGAGATTGGACAATCCTGAGAGCATTAACAACCATCTAAGACATTTTAGGGCAATGGTCAACTACTGGGCAGAAATGAACTATTGCCAGCATGTGAAGGTAAAACTTCTAAGGACAGAGGAAAAAGTAAAGGAAGTCTATACAGATGCAGAACTGCAATTACTGCTTAAAAAGCCTAATATCAAGGAATGTAGCTTTTCTGAGTATAGGACATGGGTGATTATTAATTTCCTTGTTGCTACTGGTTGTAGGCTCAGAACTGTTGTAAATCTCAAAATTAAAGACATTGACTTTGATAATGGTCTGGTTACCTTCCAAGGGGATATAACAAAGAGTAAGAAGCCACAACTACTTCCCCTTCCCCAATCCCTGCTTGCTATATTAAAGGAATATTTGAAACATAGAAAAGGTGAAGCTGAAGATATTCTCTTTTGCTCAGAAACAGGAACAAAGCTTATAGAAACATCAGTCAATCACAATATTTCTGGATACAACAGGAGCAGAGGAGTCAATAGAACTGGTGTCCACCTGTTCAGACACACATTCTCAAAGAACTTCATTATGTCAGGTGGAGACATATTCAGGCTTCAAAGGCAGCTTGGACACAGCACCCTTGAAATGTCCAAGAGGTATGCAAATATATGGGATAAAGACCTTCAGGTTGATTTTGAGAGGTATAATCTGCTGGAGAGGTTGAAAGCACCACAACAGAAAATAAAGCTAAAATAGAAGCAATAGGGACAGTCAGGATGCTGTCCCTTATAAAATTACTGGATTACTTTTTAACTACAGAACCAACCCCAGGGACATATTCACCTTTTGAGTACATTTCTCTTATGGATTTAGTTTCCTCTATCCATTTGTCTATGCCTACTTTCTTTATTCTGCAAAGATTATACATTTTCATGTTATGTGGAGCAAAATCTGCTTTAGATAGGCAAGGTGCAAGTTTGTTACAAGGGAAATTATTACATTCATAACAAAAGTCAACTTGATTGGCACAAGTGCATTTATATGTAACACATTCTCCAACAAGTGGTAAATCTTTTCCTTCTGTGGCTCTACAACCCTTGCAGGATACTTCTGAGGGGTCTTTTCCAGACATCTCAGAAAGCCTTTTTCTTATGCCATCAGTTATATTGCTTTCATGAGCACCACAATTAAAACAATCAAGTCCACAAGGGGCAACCAGTTCTTTGTTTTCCATTCTGTACCAACCTCCAGTCACTTAGCAAATAAATTATTATCAGGTAATAATATCAGGTGATATAAATATACCACTTTTTGGTGTTATTTAGCAATGGGTTTTATGAAATTGGCTAAAACTTTGAAAAAATCTATAATACATTCCCTGATATTGCTACTGTTTCATATAGAAGGTTACCCCCTCTGTTGTTAAACAATTAGCCTTCAAAGCTGTTGCAATGAAATGAGAAAGAAAACAACATCAAGAATGCAGGAAGTAGAGGCTTTTTGTAGATGTATCCCATTCTGTAGAAGTAAAGAGATAAATTGGTTGCCTACCCACCAAAAGAGCAGGTGGTGTATACCAAGATTATTTGTAGCTTAGACACTTGGTAACATTTACTCATTGTTGTGGGAGTTTTACAGGTCTATACTATGTACTATGTTATTATATCCTTCATTGACATTCAGGATATAATACAAGAAATTTTTAAGAATGGTGCATTTATTATAAGAAATTTTTAGTTTATTTGTAAAGGAGGGTAAGCCATTGAGTAATGCTGCTTTGAAGAGAGGTAGTCAAATTACATTTACACCATTAGAGAATGTTGATGCTTATACAATTTTATGGAGAAATCACAGGGATAATAAAAGGCTATATTCACTCTATGAAGCTATTGAGAACTACAGTCAATGGGGAGATTTTGATAAATTGTGTAAAGCTCTAAGAACTCAGGTTTTTAAGCTGACTAATCATGTTTATTACAAACTGAACTATTACAATATTGATAAAGACAGTATAGAAAGTGAAATATGGAATATCATTGCATTGATGATTGAAGATGGCTACAGCTACAGCTATAAACTGCCTTTCATTTATAGACTTCAGCATAATGTTAAGAATAATCTTCTTTCCAATCTGCATAAGCATATGAAGGCAGAGAAGAGGGTTGTAAACCATGACCCAAGATTGTATAAGTCCTTAGAAGAACTGAGTGAACATGGAGTTGAAATAAAGGACTTAAAAGCTACTGGTAGCCTTGATAATGTCCTGAATAAGATGCAGGTAGAAGCTATTTATTCAAAGCTTGGAACTGGGTTGTTTACAAAGGAGCAGGAAAAGATATTATTGCTGTTGAAGGAGCAGCCAAATATTTCTGATAGAGAAATGGGCAGGATTATGAATGTTCACCATACAACTATTGGAAGGAATAAGAAAAAGATAGTCAAGGTATTAATTGACCAAGGTTTGGACTGGGATAATATAGATGGAAAGTGTGCATAGAATGTTTAGCTACTATATTTATAGATTGCTCCCAAGCCAGCTACAACAGCCATTCAGAAAGTTTTATACATGCTTAAATATGAAATATACCCTGCACAATGTTAAGTAGATAAGATTATTTGTTCACTTACATTTTTGCAGGGTTTTTGTTTCTGCCAATCCCTGTAATTAAGTTGTCATAGGCAGTAGGAGATTTTTTATTTATACAGTCCATTGATATATATTTAGGTGGTAATCAGCTGCTGTGATGATTGATTTTGGAGAAACTATTGCACTCAAAGCCAGTATACATCAAGATTTCTATAAACTGCTGATTGGTAATCATAAGCTCAGGTATCAATATAAAAAGATAGATTTTATCACCAAAATCTTGCCAAATGTGATACAATTGTGTGGGAATATTAGGTTATAAAATATACATTAATTTGCAGGGGGACATATGTTTAAATATACTATTTGCTTTATCAGAAAAGGAGACAAGCTGTTGTTATTAAATAGAGAGTATCCACTCTGGATGGGATGTTGGAATGGAGTTGGTGGGAAACTTGAACCTAATGAAACTCCACATGAATGTGCTATCAGAGAGGTATTTGAAGAAACTGATATAAAGGTTAGTGATATAATATTTAAAGGGACTGTTACATGGGAAGTAGATGGAACATTAGCTGGGGGAATGTATGCTTTTGTTGCAGAAGTTCCTGAGGATTTTTCTTATGATACCCCAAGGAAAACTTATGAAGGTATTCTTGACTGGAAAGATACTACTTGGGTGCTTAACCCTGAAAACACAGGTATTGTAACAAATATACCATTGTTTCTGCCAAAGATGCTGAATGATGATAAGATATATGAGCATAGGTGTTTCTATAAAGGTAAGGTATTGCAGGGTGTTGAGACTATTAACTTAAAAGAGGATGAAGTCAATTTTAAATAGCAATTTGTTACTATATAATTGGACAAATTTTCTTTACAAAATGTGTTGACACATAAGTATTCTGCTGTTATACTATCATAGTGTCAAGTGCACAATCATCTGCTCTTGCACAAGAAAAATCATCTGCTATGGCAGTGAAACACAGTTAAATGTGCTGGTGTAGCTCAGCAGGTAGAGCAGCTGACTTGTAATCAGCAGGTCGGGGGT
>CAYWKX010000078.1:0-4460 GCA_964459185.1 uncultured Muribaculaceae bacterium
TCTTCTTCAAGTTCACCCTTTAGAATAATGCAAAAGTTTATATCATCATCAATTAAAAGGATTTTATTACCTGATTTTGTTATTTTTTGTGAAGTTAATTTTGATGCAATAATATAAGAGTTAGATTTAGCTCTTTTCTTTATTTGACTAAGCATATCAATATATTCTTTATTCCCTTTATCTAATTTTATTGCAGATTCCAAATCTTCATTGGCGCCAATAAAGTCATTAATTTCTGCTTTGGCTCTCCCACGGTTAAAATAAGCACTATTAAAATTTGGATTATTGTAGATAGCTTTATTAAAATCTTCAATTGCACTTTCAAAATCATTTAAAACTAATTTTACTTTCCCTCTATTATTATAAGCTTCAACAAAATTAGGATCAAACTGAATAGCTTTGTTAAAAAGCTCAATTGCAACCAGATGTGCACCTTTGATAAAATAGGAAACTCCCTTAACATTATAAAAGAAAGCATCATCTGTAATTTTTGAAAAATGCAACTTAATTAGTTCAAAGGCATTAAAATTGCCAAGCTCACCAGCTTTTTCCCAATCTAAATAAGCTCCATCCGTGTCGCCAAGGTAAAATTTAGCATAACCACGTTTATAATAAGCATCAGCATATTTGGGATCAAGTTCTAATGCTTTGTCATAATCTTCAATCGCCCCTGCATAGTCTGAAAGCATATACTTTGCATTACCCCGATTATTATAAGTATCAGCATCTTTTGGATCAAGTTCTAAAGCTTTATTATAATCTTGAATTGCACCTTCATAATCTTTCAATTCAGCTTTAGCTACCGCACGATTAAAATAACCACTAATTGCAATTTTCAAATCTTCAAATGCACCAGCAACATTTAAAAGTTCCTCCTTTGCATACCCACGAAGAGTAAAAATACTAACATTATTTGGATCAAGTTCAATTGCCTTATTATAATAAGGAATTGCACCTTCATAATCTAAAAGGTCAGCTTTAACAATACCACACATTAAATAAGCATTTACATATTTTGGATCAAGTTCAATTGCTCTATTACCATCCTGTATAGCCCCTGCATAATCTGATAGTTGAAACTTAGCCCAACCACGATTTTTATAAGTGTTAGCATTATAAGGATATAGTTCAATTGCTTCATTGTAAGCCTGAATAGCCTCAGTATAATCAAAAAGTTTAAACTTAGCGTAACCAAGATAAAAATAACCGATTTCCCAATGAGGAAATTGACTTATACATTTTAAGGATTCAGTCAAAAGTTCATCACTAAAATCCTCATCAGTAAGTTGTTTTAACTTCTTTTCCCAAAAGTCCTTTTGTTGTTTAATCTCTGATAAGTTAATCAATTTGTCAGTTAACTGAATTCTATTACTAATTTTTACCAGTGAAGGAACAATATATTTCTGAATTTCTTTATCTGTTTTCATTAACAGTTTTCAGTTCTTCTTCTTGTAAAACTTCTAATAATTCAATTCTTTTTTGGTTGAAATAATTATCCAAATCCTTGATATTTTGAATCGTCCTGAAGGTTTCACTCGATTTGAGATCGGTTAAAATACTTTCATATTCAGCACGTTTAGACCTTAGTTCAATAACAATTGAAAGTAGTTTTTGTTTTTCAGAAACTTCCAGCCCTAAAGAAGTAAACACACCTTTAAGTAAATCATTATATATTTCTTTTAACCGGTTTAGGTTGTTTGTATCATAGGCTTTTTTTAATTCAATAAAAACTTTTTGTGCCATTTCCTTTTGTTCATCTGCAACAATATCGGGGTGACATAATTTTGATGCTTTCCTGAATAAAATAGTAAGTTCAGTTTTTTGTTCAGGGGTTAAATCATTAATTTCTTCATTTATGTTTGATTCATAGTCCTCTTTAAAGTTATTATAATCTTCTTCAGCTTCATTATAATCTTTTTCTTTTTCAGGGTTTTCATCTTTCTCAATTTTAAGTCGGCTCTTCCTCAATTCTAAAATCTTTAGAATCAGTTCTCCTAATATTTTATCATGTTGAACTTGAAAAGAGTAAATTGTTTTTTCCATTTCAGACCGTTCATCTTCAAGAGAAGAAATTTGAATTTCAAGAGTTCTAATTTCTAATCTTATGGCTTCAATTTCTGGATCAATAAAAATTGTAATTGATCTGAACATCCTTACAAATTCATCAATAAGGCAAATGGTATCACTGTATTTTTGCTGATAAATAGTAGTTATAATTCCTGTAACTGATTCAATCTTAGAATCATTATAATCAGAGGGTAAGAGCTTCTTTATTTTTGAAATCTGTAATTCAACATCATCAAAATCTTCAATTAGGATTGAATTCTTTAATGATTCAAGTCTTATGCAAACAATTTTGAAATCAATTATTTTTTCCTTCCGGTAACTTCCAAAGTACTTGTTTTTAATGTTTTGGAATTCTTGTTCAAAGTCCAATGCCAGTTTTGAATCATCTTTAACAATTGTAATACTTTCTTGATTTTGTTGAGCTTTCCTTGTCCAATTGTATGAACCACTAATGATTGTTTTATTATCAATGATACAAAATTTATTATGCATCAAGTTCTGATTATTATTTGTCTGTTTAATCTGCCATACTTTACATGTCTTATTATTAAGCTGTGAATAGTCAATACCAGAACTTCTGTTAATCCGGTCATCCATCAGGATTAACTCAATAGTAAATCCCTTTTGTGCTTTCTGAAGTAACAAATTAAACAATTCACTATCTGTAAACCAAGCTACTGCAACTTGAATAGTATGTTCAGCTAAATTTATTTCTTCTTTAATAGCTTCTTGGATGTTTTCAAAGTAGGCTTGTGTTTTCATAGAAAGATTTTAATAAATGATTTATTATAACTTATAAAATTATTTTTAATTTTGCTAAATACTTTCTGATAATTGCCACTATTTTCATTTATTATTAGCTCAAAGGAACATTATGAAAAGATTTTGAGTTTTTAGGTATATATAGGTATATATCAATAATAATTTTTTTGTTATCTTATACAAATGTTTTTCAATTTTTATGAAAAATACTCGACAATTACTTAAATAATTACCTAAGATGTTAATATGAAAGCTTCTGATTTATCAAAATATATTGTTACTAATTATTCCAATAAAAGTAAGGATGGTATAACACCACTTAAATTACAGAAATTACTCTACTATGTTAAAGTGTGGTGTTTAATTGACGGGTCAGTTACTCTTGAAGATACTTTTGAAGCATGGAACTTTGGGCCGGTTATTCCTGAAATATATAAAGAGTACAAACAATTTGGTAAAAACCCAATAGTTGTTACTAAAAATGAATTTCATATTGAGGATAGCAATCAAAAGAAATTGATTGATTTTATTATTGAAAATTATATTGGATTTGATGCAATTTCTCTATCAGCAATGACACATCAGGAAGAACCTTGGAAAAATTCATATCCAAATCAAATTATTAATGAAAAGGATATTATTAGCTATTATTCAAAACAAAGTTTTTCTAAAAATTTTCCTTATTCTGAGGGTAATAAATACTATCCGATTATGTCTAATTTAAGCTATTCATATATTTTTGATATGTCAGAAATATTTTTGCAGGAAACTTCTTATAATAGTTTTGATGAATACAAAAACCAGTTAAATAATGATATTTTTAATCTGGATGATTTGGATGAACTTATCAAATCTCTCACCTGATGAAGAACACCTATTTTTATTAATGAAAGATTTTCCGTGCGAAAATCAATTTCCATTTGAAAAAGCAACCAAAGTATTAGAGCTCAGATATCATAGTTTTGAAACATTAATGCAAACTATTATTTTTGAAACTATTAAAATTTTAGATCAAAAAATTAGTTCAATATCCTCAAGTGATAAACTTATATCTGCTTTTCAAACCGGGAATAAATTTCCATTTGCTTTTTCAATTTCAAATAGGTTTTTTCATAAAATATTATTTGATAATATATTAGGAAATGCCGGACAATTCAGGAAATTATCTGATCCTAACAATGGCTCAATTTTCTTTGGAAGTCCAAGTAAAAGGATTTTAGGCAATTTAGAATTTTGTGGTTCTAATCCTGCAAATATTGAAAGCGACCTAAAAGATATTTTTATATATCTAAATGAGAACTCAACAGACCCTTTAAAAGATGCATTAATGTTTTATCAAAAATTTGTAAAGATTCATCCTTTTTATGATGCAAATGGAAGAATAGCAAGAATGCTAATAGAAATATATCTATTGCACTTTAATAAACAAATTCTTTGGAAATCATTATTGGAAGAAAATAAAACTCAATTCATTAGGAAACTCAATAAATGCCACAAGTATAATACTCCTGAGCATATGAAATATTTTGTTGATTTCTTTTCAAGATATGTAGTTGACATTCCTGAAGCAAAAGAAGAAAATCCTCAATAAAAATTAAACATTTTATTTGATTTTGTTACTATTTTGTTAC
>CAYWKX010000079.1:0-4411 GCA_964459185.1 uncultured Muribaculaceae bacterium
TATTAAAGACTATTCAGGAAGAATAGGTCAACTTAAATCTGTTGAAATAAATGGACTAAAGCCTGGCATGTCAGGAGATAATTCAACAGATTACTTTAAGGTAAGTGAAAATATATTTAGCTATGCGAACAGTTACGATTTGAATGGTTCAGGAAGAACAATAAAAAGTAAGGATGGAATCACATTAAGTAATAATCAGCCACTCGGATTGATACAACAACGAAATGCATCTTCGATCTACGTTTATAACAATGATTATTGGAATAGTAAAAACAATATTGAACGCCCGAATGTGTATTCTGTCGGGACAACTACTACTACATATTTTTATGACAATAATAATTACAACAGCCCAAAATCAGTAACCAGTACAATGACAAACCTTGCTTACGATGCACTTTCCGGTAAAGTTATAATGACACAGACAACAGATTCGAAAAACAATAAGGTTATAAGCGAAACTGTCCCTGCTTATTGGAAATACCCGGAAATGGAAAACAAAAATATGCTTTCGCAAATTGCTGAAACCAAAGGGTATTTGATCCCACAAAATGTAACAATTACAGACATAAAAAACGATGCTGCCTTTAAACAATATATTACTTCTGCGTCAGTTACAACCTGGAAAAACTGGGGACTTGATGCCGGGTATATTGGCATAAAGGGCATCTGGCGGCAGGATGATACTTACCAGTGGATAGGTACAACAGGTTCAACCACTTTTTATGATTTTTACTTATGGACAGGTGTTTCAGAAGATGGTTCAGGTGATTTTGTTGCCGGGAAAAGCGGTTCAACTATTGGTTCAACTAATGATTGGAAACGCACTTCAAATATAACAGATTACGACAGATATGGTCACCCGATAGAAGAACGGGGACTTGACGGTCAATATACAACTTCAATGTATGGCTATGATGAAGCTTTGCCCGTTTATATAGTTAATAATGCGAGAAGAAGCAAAGAAGCAGTTGGAATAGAAGCCGGATATATAGGTTTTGAAAGCGGGAGTTATGCACCCAATCTTGTAAATAACGATTACTGGTCTATTTATGCAGAAAATACATTTATCCAGGATGCTAATACCGGGAAGTATTCAGTAAAAGTAGGTGCAATTACTGGTCAAAGGTTTGGCCCGACACGTGATTTTCTGCCATTGCCATTCAATATGTCGCAGTTTAAAAAATATGTATACTCAGCTTGGATAAAAACAGAAGCAGGTTATGTTGATAATACAGCAAGCTTAAAATTACATACAAAAAAGGATGATAATAATGACAATGCTCCGTATCCAGGCATATCCGCGGCTTCTAAATCAATACCAATAAAAGCTACAAATGGGAAATGGGTATATTATGAAGCAATCATTGATCTTAATGAAATAAGAAGCGCCGTATCATTGCCAATGAACTTAAGAATAAGATGTTTCATTGATAACCCTGGCTCTAAATATATACTTATCGATGACATCCGCTTCCACCCGGTTGATTCGGATATGAGTACATTCGTTTATGACCCTGATACCTGGCAGGTAACAGCAATAACAGATGCCAATAACGTAACAACTTATTACGAATACGATAAAGCAGGCAGGTTGTGGAAGGTATATGACCAGGATAGAAACCTGATAAGCAAATATAACTATAATTATGGTCGCCAATAAGGAGGATAAAATGAAAAAGAATTATATAAAAAAAGTTGCCTTTTTTGTTTCTATCCTTTTAATATTTGGGATAGTAAATGCAGCTACTTTTACCGGAAAAATAACTGATGAAGATGGAAATGCTTTGGTTGGCGTAACTGTGGGATATAAAACATATATAAATAATGACCAAACATTAAATCAATCAACACCTACAAATTCCAGCGGTGAATATACCTTTACAGTTTCAGATCTGAATAACTATGATTATTTGGTCATTACTCCTTCAAAAACAGGTTACCGTTTTGATCCAAATTGCCAAACAATTTATACTAAATCAAATACTGTTATTAATTTTATGGCAATACGTTCTTCTTCCGCTAATCCAACAGTTACAAAAAACAATATTGTTTCTCAAACATTTTACAAACCTGTTAAAACTGTAACAGAAGCAGAAGCTTTATCTAATAATCAAAAATCCATTTCGGTAGCCTATTCTAATGGAATAGGTAAAGCTGAACAGACTGTTAGTATTGGTAGTTCCCCGTCCGGTAAAGACGTAGTTACACATATTGAATACGACAAATACGGGCTGCAGTCAAAATCATTTTTGCCATATACCGCAACTACAAATAGCGGGGCATATAGGGATGATGCTAAAACTAAACAGCTCGAATTTTACAACAACAATTATGTTGTAAATAATATTGCTCAAAACACTAAACCCTGGAGTGAAACCAAGGTTGAACTTTCGCCTATGTTCCGTACGATTGAGCAGGGAGCACCCGGAGCAGTCTGGCAGCTTGGGCAGCATACAGTGAAAACCGAATACGGAACTAATACTTCAAGTACTGAAGTCAACTTATTTACAATTGTAGCTGGCACGCTTACATTAAACGGACATTATCCTGTTAATTCCCTGTATAAAACAAAAATTACTGATGAAAACGGGAAACAATCAATTATTTATAAAGATATTAACGAGAAGGAAATCCTGAAAAAAACATTTTTGGGTGTGCAGGCAGTTGAAACCTACTATGTTTATGATGATTTCGGCAACCTGCGTTTTATAATTCCGCCGGATGCAGCTTATGCAATTGAAACAGGTACGGCAACTGTTGATGTGGCAAAAGGGAAATGGATTACAGAATATAGATACGATAACCAGCAGCGGTTAATTGAAAAATATATGCCCGAAGAAGATGTTGTTACAACCGTTTACGATAAACTCGGGCGCGTTGTTTTAAGGCAGGATGGTTCAATGCGGGCAAACGGGAAAAACGACTGGCTGTTTACAAAGTACGACAGTAAAAGCAGGGTGATAATGACGGGAATTTATACCGAAACAAACACTACTATAAATTCGCGGGCATTGATGCAGCAGAAAATTGATACTACACCTGCCGATTTATGGGAAGTCCGTACTTCAGGAAATATTCTAGGTTATACGAAGGGTCTTGCTTTCCCCAAAAACGAAAATAATTTGCAAGTTTGGACTGTTAATTATTACGATGATTACGATTTTGATAATAACGGCACACCGGATTTTACATTTACTACAGGTCAATTTGGCAGCGCTGATATTAATGTTGGCAATTACCGGGTAACCGCTCACATCCCCGTGTATAATATAAAAGGAAAGGCAACTGGAAGCAAAGTGAGAATATTTGACGGGATGGAACAATTTACACAGGCTGCAGTGCCAGCAAACGGTTTAATATATAATTGCCCCACGGATGAAAAAGTTTTTATTAGCGGGCAGGTTACTTTAAAACCCGGTTTCAGCACAAGACCCGGGCAAACAGTTATAATAGGACCGAATGCAGCTATGCCTCAGGAAAATTTGAATAATATAAACTGGGAGAAATCGGCCGTGTTTTATGATAAGTACGGCAGGACAATTCAAAGCGTTACTTTTGACCATTTGAATGTAAAGCATACAAATAGCAGCCAATACGAGTTTGCGGGTAAAGTAATATCTACAAAGCAGGTGGTGGATGGTTTGAACAACTATTTTACAATAACCGAAAATTACACTTATGACAATGCAGGCAGGTTATTAAAAACATCCAGAAAGTATTTTGATTATGGTCATTCAAATGAAAACTCTATAATAATTTCTGAAAATACATATAACGAGCTGGGGCAGTTAGTAACAAAAAATTTATACAAACCTGTCGGGTCTTCATCTTTTAAGCATCCGTTAAACTATAAGTATAACGAACGCGGCTGGCTGGTATCAGTAAACGACCCTTCTGCAAACGGAAGCAATAAGTTCGGTTACAGGTTATTTTATAATGGAAGAGATGGCAAACTGACTTCTTTCTCTGCCGGCGGTTACTATCCGCAATACAATGGAAATATATCTGCAATTATGTGGTCAAACACACCTTCTACCTACGAAGCCTACCAGTACAAGTATGACGATTTAAGCAGACTTACAGATGCTAATTATGGCGAATATTATGCCCCGGCTCAACAGTGGAGCGGCGGAGCCTACTCGGAAAGGGTAACTGAATATGACCTTAACGGGAATATTAAAAAGTTGACCCGTTCAGGCACAAACTCAAATTTAATTGATAACCTTACATATACTTATTACGATGATGCAAAGAACCAATTACAGAGTGTTAACGATATTGCGAGTGATGCATCCGTAACAATTATGAACTTTCAGGACGGAAGTGAACAAACAACCGAATATATATACGATAACAACGGTAATATGACAGATGATTTTAATAAGGGTATAAAAATAACATATAATTA
>CAYWKX010000080.1:0-4321 GCA_964459185.1 uncultured Muribaculaceae bacterium
ATTGGATCGCTGCAGGTGTTTGATATCGTATATACTATCACGGGGGGCGGTCCGGCGTATTCCACCGAAACGCTTGTCTCGTATGTTTATACCCGTGCCTTTGAGCAAAACACGCAGCTGGGGTACGCCACCGCTATGGCGGAATGGCTGTTCTTGGTGATTTTGCTGATTACCATCATCTTGTATAGCACCATGAATAAGCAAGAGAAGGGGATGGCGTAAATGAGGCACAGGGTAACGTTTGGCTCTATAGTGAAATGGGTCTTCCTATTCCTGATGGCCCTGACAATCGTTCTGCCGATGGCGTGGATCTTTCTGTCCGCCTTCAAAAACAAGGTGGAGATCATCAGCTATCCGCCGCACTTCTTTATGAAGACGTTCGCTTTGACGAATTTTCGCGATCTGTTCAAGCGTATACCGGTGTTCCTGTACATCAGGAATTCGTTTATGTATGTCGCTCTGCTCACGGCGGGGCAGATGGCGGTCGATACGTTGGCGGGTTACGCCTTTGCTCGCATGGAATTCCGCGGGAAACACTTTATCTTCACGCTGGTACTCATGGGTATGATGATTCCTTTCCAGGTCATCATGATCCCGCTGTTCATTGAGTGTTCGCTGCTGAAGCTGGTCAATACTTACGCCGGGCTGGTGCTGCCGCGCATCGTGAGCGTGACAAGCATCTTTATGATGCGGTCGTATTTCTCCACGCTGCCGCAATCTCTGGAGGAAGCCGGGAGGATCGACGGCTTGAGCGAGTTTGGCATATTCCTGCGTATCATGCTGCCGCTTTGCACGCCGATATTGATTACCCACGCGGTGCTGACCTTCAACATGGCTTGGAACGACTTGCTCTGGCCGCTTCTGATGACCAGCTCCAAAGACCACCGCATGCTCTCCAACGGATTGACCGCCTTCGTCGGCGCCGATACAACAGAATACGGTCCTGCCTTTGCCGGCGCGGTGATATCGATATTGCCGGTGTTGATCTTGTACCTTTCTGCGCAGAAGTACTTCATCAACAGTTTCGTATCAAGCGGTATGAAGGAGTAAGGGGATGGACGAAAACCGCATCGAAAGTTCCTGCGGAAAGAATGATGCCCTTTGGACTCCGCAATATTCGCTGTTGATCGTTATCAATGTTATCACCAACATTGGCTTTGGCATATTGTTGACGAGCATTTCCCTCTACACCGTAAGCCTCGGCGCCTCGCTGGCTGTCGCCGGCAGTATGGCGAGCGTTTTTTCACTGGTGGCGCTGCTGATGCGGCCGATTGGCGGTCGGCTGTTCGACCGCTATAACAAGCGCAATTCCTTTATCCTCTCCACGGTAGCGTTCGGCGCGATCGCCATTGCCTATTCCTTTACCGACAGCGTGCCGCTGCTCTTTGGTATTCGCGTTGCGCACGGTTTGGCGTTCAGCTTAAGCGGCGTCACCAACATGGCGTTGATTAGTCTTTACATCTCGAAAAAGAGGATGAACGAAGGCCTTGGTTTCTACAGCGCCGGCATACTGATTGGGCAGGCGATTGCCCCTACCATCACAGAATGGCTGATGGATTCGGTGGGCTTTTTCTGGCTCTATATCATTGTTGCCCTGTGTATCATGCTGCCCCCGCTTTTGTGCTTCTCATTGAAAATGCCAAGGGAGGCGCGCGAGCCGTCTGCGCCTGCGCGCGTCCGGACGCGGTTCTCCCTTGATCAATTCGTTGTGCGCCGCCTGCTGCTGTACGCGGTGGTCTGTGGCATGTTCTCACTGTATAACGGCATTGCCAATTCGTTTATGTTCCTCATTGGCGAGGCGCGGCAGATTGAGAATATCGGTTTGTTCTTTACCGTCAGCTCGATTGTCCTTTTAGCGGTGCGCGTGGGCATGGGCAGGCTGACCGATAGGATGAATATGAACTGGTTGGTCAATGCTGCGTTGATCGTGAGCATGGGCAGCATGCTTCTTTGCAGCCGCGCCTCATTTCTGCCCGTCATATTGGCGGCGGCTGCGCTTAAGGCAATCGGGCAGGGCGTGGGGCAGGTAGTGCTGCAGGGCGAAGCGGTCAAGCAGGCGGAACCGGAGCGCGTCGGCATTGCCGTGGGCACCATCTTCATGGGGAGTGATTTGGGGAACACGCTGGGCCCTGTGATCGGCGGTGCGATATCGGATCATTATGGCTACGCTGCCATGTTCTACTGGGGCATCGCTATGTTTGCGCTGGCGCTTGTGGCGTTTGCGTGCTATCAGAGGAAGCACAGCCGCCAAAGCGCCAATCAAGCCGACCCCTGATCGGCGCGACCATTACACCGGGAAAGGATAGACGCATATGGAGCATCAGATTCCCTTTCGCCGCGAGGAGCTTGTATACGACGGTTATTATCCCGAATTCAGGGGTGTGCGGCTGCCCTGCTATCGGTATCCGCTGTCGCCGCGCGAGAACCTTCGGCGTTTGTTTGCCGGCGAGAGCGCCCTGTGGACGCCGCGTTACCGCGTAGAGTATGACCGGATTGATCTGACGATCAATCCCGACAATGTGGCTCGTGGGCCGGACGGCGGGCCTGATATGTTCGGCGTGATGTGGAAGTTTGATCCGGCGGCGGGCGGCAGCATGGTCGCGCCCGGGCATCCGACGCTGACGGAGGCGGGCGAGTGGAAGCGGCTGCGCATGCCGGACGTGGACGCTTGGGATTGGCAGGGCTTTACGCAGCGAGAGCTGCACAAATTGGATACGGGATGTTTCAGGCGGCTGATCATCATGAACGGTTTGTTCGAGCGTTTGATTTCGCTGATGGATTTTTCCAACGCCGCCATAGCCCTGATTGACGAGGATCAACAGTCGGATGTTCGGGCGTTTTTTGCCGCGCTGTGCGATGTGTACGAACGTATCATTCTGCGCGCGAAGCAGTATTTGGATATTGATGTCGTCACTTTTCACGACGATTGGGGCACGCAGCGCGCGCCCATCTTCTCGACGGATACGTGTCGGGAGATGCTTCTGCCCTCGATGAAGCGTCTTGCAGCTTTCGCTCACAGCAAGGGCGTTTTCTTCGAGCATCACAGCTGCGGCAAGGTGGATTCCTTTCTGCCGTTAATGATTGAGGCTGGGATCGATTCGTGGGAGGGGCAGGAGAACGCGAATGACAAGATCGAACTGCTACGCCGCTACGGTGACAGGTTGGCGATGTACGTCTGTCCGCCCGATGCTTCAGATTTGCGCGAGGAAGAGCTGCCCGGCGTGGCGCGGCAGTTTTTCGATCGCCTTGCGCCCGGCGCGCGCGCAATCTTTTCGATGACGGCGCAAAACCAGCGGCTCGATGCGCAGCTTTATGCGCTTGGCAGGCGACGCTGCGGGGGCATGCAGCAATAACCCTCTCTTTCGGGATTTTTGCGCAGGTCATAGAATAGGACAAATACACCTTACATAAAAGCTTGCCTCCTGTTATAAACAGAAAGCAAGCTTTTTGTGAGACCTTGAATTCTTGTCGTGGCTATTTGCGAGCGCTTTCAAGCGCTTCAACATTGCGTGCCATCAATTCCGCGTAGGGCGTTCCAATGTCCTGTTCGCTTGGATAAGCGTTCTTGATCGTATTCTCCGCCAATCCCTTGTCGCGCAACGCATCCACAAACTCCGCTATCAAGCCCGTTGTAACATGCGTTATCTCTATGCTGCCCAGATACGGGAGAATATGGCATTGCAGAAGATTGGAATACGTTTGATATGTCGAGCGTTTAACGCTGCCGCGCACATCGTCGCGAAGCCACCGCATCAACCAGTTCGCAAGCGTTCCCTGCTTTACCGGCATTGGCATATTCGTGTCCAAACTGACCGACGCCTTTATATCGATTAGTCTTCTCTGTACATCGGCGTATCGTTTTCCATAAACATAACCGAATTTTGTTTTTCCATCTGTTTTCTTTCTAATAATATCGCCCCTCGTAGCGCCCGTCTTTCCGTTTATAGATGCTCTCACCATGTCTTGCCATTTTGTGCTATCCTCCTGTCAAGATAGATTGTTGTTTCATCGTGCATGACGCGTAACCAGACGGCT
This sequence comes from uncultured Muribaculaceae bacterium, assembly GCA_964459185.1. Taxonomy (GTDB): domain Bacteria; phylum Bacillota_I; class Bacilli_A; order RF39; family UBA660; genus CAYWKX01. The sequence continues at coordinate 4,036 of CAYWKX010000080.1, forward strand.
TATTGACGGCTAATATCGGTCGATGACGACTCTGCACTTTTTCTGTATTGCTTGCCAAGATAGATATCGATTGCTCAGAATTTCTGCGCTATGGAAAGAAAAAGGCAAAAAAGAATTCCCAAAATACGTTTGATAGGTTGACGATTTGGCAAAATAAGTTAAATATTCATGGATAAGGGTGAAGCCTCCTTTGGGGTTGCGTTTTCGTTTTCACATGGTCGCAAATCTCAGATATTAACGCCGCCCTGTTCTGGCGGAGAAACGCTGGAGTAAAATGGCGAAGAGC
>CAYWKX010000081.1:0-4243 GCA_964459185.1 uncultured Muribaculaceae bacterium
CCTGAGGCGAGACGGAATGACAGGGCGCGGGGTTGCAGGGTATTCTTCAAAGCCCCGGAGGGGCGAAATATGTGTAGCCCCGGGTTTTAACCCGGAGTTATGGCGGATAACGGAGAAATGCGGCGCAACCAATTTCTTGTTTTGAAATGTCGCCCTTCCTTGCGCCGCCCGGATGAACCCGTTCGGACGATCCCAAGTTTACCGGGATTTTGCTTCGCTCTGGTAGCAGGGATTTCTTTTGTTCAAAAAGAGGCACGAGATACAATCTCGCGCCAGCGGTGATTATTCCGGTTTTAAACCTTGAAGGTTTTGGAAACGCTTCAAGGTTGTCCCGGTTTCATCGTACAGGGTGTTTCGGGTTGTTTCAGTGGTTTCAGTGGTTCAACGCTGTCAGGTTTTTCAAACGCTGACAGGTTGGGGGGCAAAGAAAAAGCTGCGAGCTTCGAGTCACAAGCTTCAAGCCACTGGAAACTGCGACTGCGACTGAAAACTTTCTTCTCACGCAAAGGCGCGAAGAAATTGCTGCTGGTTGAGCGAGATTCAGGGTTGAGGGAAAAAGTGCAAATGGACAGAATTCTGTATGTTTTATTTGTTGTGCGGCGAAAAAAGCATTTTCTATCACTGTTGTCCGAAAAACTTCTTTTAATATGTTTCAGGTTGAGATTTCTCTCTCGCCTGAGGCGAGACGAAATGACAATCAGTAATTTATGTTTTGCAAACATCATTAAAAGCCTGTCATTCCGCAGCGAAGTAAGCAATCTTTTCTAAGTTCCCCGGACACTGGTAATATGTTTTATTTGTTATAAATTCCTGTTCAATAAAAACCGGTGCAATCCTTGTTTTGTATTTTACACTTTATTATTTTTAAGCCACTGAAAACCCGGTGACATTCAGGAGGATCAATCAACGCGCGAGCCACCCCAAAATTCAGTCATTATCCAATCAATTCATTGGTAAACATTTATAAATGTTTAAAAACGGATAGTGTATTGGAAAAGAAGAACATAGAAAAATAGAGGGTATAATGGAAATAAACACAATAGCGTATATAAACTAGTTATGGGCAAGGTTAAAAACAGACTGACAAATGTTTAAATTTAACAAAACAATACAAGTAGATATTTTAAAACATTCGCTTGACGAAATGATTGATTGTTACTATTCCATTTTTATACTTAGTTGGGAGAAATCATTTGGAACTATTAAAAAGAATAGAAAAAGAATCAAAGAATTAATTCATCAAGAACTTGATGCATTCCATTTTGCACATGGATTATGGCAATTAAAAAAAGATAAAATAAGTCTTGGTGTAAAAAAAATTAGTAGTGAATTAGGGCATTTAACCGGAAATTGGAATATAGATTGGGCGTGGATAATTCATCATATTTTACTAGATTATAGAAATCAAATGATTGCCTTCAATAATATCAAATCAAATGAGATTGGGGATATCAAATTTTATAAATATGTTCCGCAGAATTATTACAAAATTGCAGAATCTATCTATTTAAAAAGTATTGACACGGGAGAACCCCAATTGTTTGATTTCCATGAGTTGCATAAAAATGGTACGGGACTAATAGAAAACACAACCAATTTAAAACCAGTTATTGGAGCCACGTTGTGGGGAGGATTTAATAACGATTTTTGGGATGTGACCGAATTAAGAATTTTGAAAAGTGATTATTCTTGGAGTAATATCACAAAAGAATTTGAACTTAAACCCTACTGTCGAAAGATTGAACGAAAATCAAAAATACGAATAAGAATAGGAAATTCAGAAAAAGAAATTTAGAATAATAAATGAAAAAAACAATTACAACTAAAGCACTCATTACTTTTTGTCTATTGATAATTTCCTTTATATCAAGCGCCAAAGTAATCTATGTAAAAAACATTGACTCTAATGTTTGGTCAGGCAGAGAATTAGTTTACAATGACCTCCAAAAAGCAATTGATGAAGCAAGTGATTACGATTCAATATGGATTGCTTCGGGTACATACTATCCTACTATCTCATTCAATGGTAGTAGCGACAATCTGTTTTATTCTATTACAATCAAAAAATCGATTTCAATATTTGGCGGTTTTAATGGCAATGAAAATTCGTTAAACGACAGACAACTTGAAGATAAAAATGGAGATAATAATATTGCTCCTTATGAATTTTCTAATGAAACAATTTTTTCAAGTGATTTTAATAATGACGACAAATGGAGCGAATCAACAAATAGTAATTATCATTGGAAATACGAAAACACAGGGGAAAATTCTTTTCATGTAATTTATATTGATGACAAGAATCTAACTTCGGCAAAAATCGAAATAAATGGAATTACTATTCAAGGTGGCACTGGTTCAATTGTACATAATGGGACTGGGAAAGGTGGCGGAATAAATGGAAATATTTCTATCAATTCCAAATTGCTTGTTCAAAATTGCGTATTCAGTAGAAATTTGGCAGAATTTAATGGAGCTGCTATAAATATCAATATATCAGCACCGGATAGTTGCCAAATCCAAATTGAAAATAATTCCTTCCAAAAAAATTCGACTGTTGGGGGCATATTATGCCTTTATTCCTCTTATAAAGCATTAAAACCAGTAATTAATATCAAGCATAATGACATTAGCAATAATGATGGAACTGGAATCCAATTACTTTGCTCATCCAATCTCAATATAAATATTGAATCAAATACAATTTTCAATAATTTGTCAAATAGTACAGGTGGTATTTACGTCAATACAAATAACGCTAATACACAAACCGATTTGACTATTAGCAATAATACTTTTAACTCTAATCTTGGAGATGATGGTGGAGCTATTAGAATGAATTTCACGAATGGAGATTTTGATATTCAAACCCTTAATAATTCTTTAATTGAAAATTTTGCAAAAACAAGAGGCGGAGCAGTCAGTATTGAATGTTCAGCGGATTGCGATGGCAAACTACTTTTTGAAAACAATATCATTCATTCTAACCAAACAAATGGCTCAAGCGGTGGAGGATTTTATATTGATGTTCCTAGAAACATCGAAACAATAATTAGGTCGTGTATTATTTCAAATAATTATTCAGCATCCACCACATACGGAGGAGCAATTGCATTTAAAACTGGATATTTATACTGCATCAATAATCTTATAAATAATAATAGTAGTGGTGTCTATATTTTTTCAGTATATGGTGGTGGTAAGTTTGTCAATAATACAATTGCAAATGACGGTTATACAGGAATTATTATATCTAAAGACCAGACTAATTTATCGATTTATAACAATCTTGTAGTAAATAATAAGCAAGAAGTAACTTTGGGGATACCCAGTATGATGAGCAACAATATTACTGGTAATGTAGATTGTTTTAAAAATCCGCCTTCTTTTATCGGTTACACAGATGGTCTTTATGATTATCAAGCTTTTGACTTTAATTTAAAGTCTAATTCCGAAGCAATAAACAAAGGTCTATCAAGTGCATCATTCAATATGCTTCTTCCATCGTCAGATTTAGAAGGTAACCCACGTATAGTTGGAGATACTATTGACATTGGTGCATATGAATTTCAGATTCCTACCTATTCAGGTTCTATTGAAGATAATTCAAACATAAGTATTTTTCCAAATCCTTGCAGACATTACTTGCATCTAAAAAATATCGAACCATCAACTGATATTGCCATTTACAACTCTAGCGGAATGATGGTTGGTTCATTTATTTGTAAAACCAATTTTATTACCCTCGATTTATCCTACTTGAAAGAAGGAGTATATTTTTTACGTATTAATGATGGCAACACTTCCTATCAAACAAAGATTTTAAAAATCTAACATTTAATATAAAGTTATGGATTATCCAAAATCAATTACAACTGAAACTGGCGATGTTTTAGAAATCATTGGCTATGAAAATGGGAAATTCATCATTGGCAACAGTCCAACTATTGTTTCCTACAAAATTGCAGTTAATCAGTTCCAAACATTAAGTTCTTCAGGAATTGAAGTTCCGTTTGGGATAAAAGCGAAAAACCATGAATTTTACTTAGAGTGGTTAAATAAAATTAATAATTCACGCGATTAGCAAAACAAAAACAAGTTGACTAATTGTGCTTCGTTGACAGTAAATCAAGATATTAAAATGCAACTTCGTTAGAAAATAAAACTAAAATGAATAAAACCCAGCCCATAACACGGTACATATTGCAGGGCGGGGTTCGGTGGTACGCCAACTGCGGATTCT
>CAYWKX010000082.1:0-4108 GCA_964459185.1 uncultured Muribaculaceae bacterium
GCCAAAGGCCATGGAGGGTGAGGAAAAGAAAGGGTCTTTGTTTGTCCTAAGGCCCCTAAGGCCTATAAGTACCGTCTAATTCCAGCTAACAATTAAGGTTTTCCACCCAAAGTAGTTATTACATAAATCGTCATCACTATAAGTTGTATTATCACTTGCATCATTAACCAGCCATCCTCCCCATCGATACTGGCTGTTAAATTGACCCGAGGCATAGGGAATTAGGAAACTTGCACTGACTGTCTCTCCGCTGACAATTGATTGGTAAAGTCTTTCTATTCCCTTGTCATAGTACCTGTCAAACAAGTCCATCTCGCAATAATCGTTCCATGTTAAATCGTCGATATCTACTGCTATTAGCCGAATCTTTGGATAATCTCGATTGGTTGTATTCCCGTAGTTTCTAACCGAAATGGTAATGTTGTATCTCTGGTTATCGTCATCCGCAGTCCACGTGAAATTCGAGATACCTAGGTCGAAATCGTTATCAGAATCGGAATCGCTATCAGAATCAGAATCAGAATCAGAATCGGAATCGGAATCGCTGTCCGAATCGGAATCAGAGTCACCGTCACTGGAAGAGCAATCCCAGTGGTCGCAACAAGATCCATACAAAGAGGTGCTGCTCCAAGAGCAGAGCCCAGCTGAATATGTTCCTCCTGTAGGAGCCGTCCTTGTGACATCGTAGCACGATAGATCGCTACTGTTTGTTGAGGGACAATCTGAACTGTACTCACAAATCGGCTGACAAATGCACCACCCCACGCTGGTCATGCCTGGGAGATAGCCGTCGGGGCAATAGTAACCGGGATCGACGCAAGAAGCAGATTGACAGTCCAAGTCACACTCGTCATACAAATGGTCTTTTTCACCACAGTCGTTATAGCAGTATACATCGCCGTTATTGCACTTTTTTTCGCTACACGTGTTGCTTGGAACACATGCATCACAGGAACTCCCCGTACACCCATAATCACAGTAATCATATACGCTTGCCCTGTTATCGCAGTTGTCGTAGCAATATAGATTTCCATTGTAACACTTTTTAGTACTGCAACTACTTGTTGCCGAACAGGCATCGCATGAACTTCCGGTGCAGCCATAGTCACAATAGTCGTACACACTCGCTCGATTACCGCAGTTGTCGTAGCAGTAGACATTATCAGAGTAACATCCTTTCGTGGAGCAGGAATTTGTCACAGAGCAGTCCCCATCTGAATCTGAATCTGAGTCTGAGTCCGAGTCTGAATCCGAATCTGCGTCCGAATCTGCGTCCGAATCTGAATCTGAATCTGCGTCCGCATCGGCATCAATTTCGATGTCCGAATCACTGTCGCTATCCGCGTCAGTGTCTGAGTCACTGTCCGCATCGCTGTCGCCGCCGCCGGGACAATCTCCGTCCCCAATGCACTCAGATTTTGGGACGCATTCACTGTATCGACAAATTTCACCATTATTACAGTCATAATCGCTAAAACAATACCAATCCGCCGGTTCATTGAATATCGAGCAGGATACGATGAATATTAAAACAATAGAGACAAGGACAATTTTTAATCCTAGTACGGCTTTGAAGTTTTGAGCCATGATTTTACTCCCCTCTTCTTAGAATCTCGTATCGTTATCCAACTTATTGGTTACTTTGCGTTTGGGGCGCTTTATGTGCTCTTTTTTCAACTTTACCTTTGAGCTTTTTGCACGCTTCCATATCCGGCGCCAAACTGAGACATTCTTCACAATATCGGACAGCCGCGTCCCATTCCTCATCTTTGAAGGCTTCTTTGGCGGAAGCAAATCGCTCTTCAGCCATCTTGAAATTGTACTTTTCCATAAACTTCGCACGGGCTTCGGAAAAACGCTGATACGCATCGGAAGGCACCATGTTGGCGGGTATGTGCTCCATCAGCCTCTTGTAATGAGATTCGCATGCATCAAAATACTCGCGGCTTTCCGGGGATTCACACAGGTCCGTCACTTGCTTTGCATACCTTTCGGCAAGCTTCAGCCAGACCGGACTGGACGCCAGCCATTGAACCCGAGCGGGACATTGCTTAAAGTAGACTCTGTATTCATCCGGGCTTCGACCAACAATACTCTGCGCCGACACCCCGCAAGAGTAATAGCGGTACGATGTTATCGGTACGACCGTCGCATCTTTCGCCCCCTCGAGTACGACGCTTAAACTGGCAACTTTGCCCTCTTGTAACAGCGTGGATTTTGCGAAGAGTTCCTGAAGGTCGAAATTGAAAGCCCCCGCGGCGTCGGTTCTCCCTTGTATGAGAACAGTTTGCCCTGCGTAAACGGAGACGGTTTTTTGAGCCCAGGCGCCTTTGTCCCCCGCAACCTCTCTCGATCCGACAACCGTGTTCTGTGGTTCCAGCACCTCTTGTGTGTCCTTGGCGCGGGCGGAACCTACGGCACCCAAAATTATCAGGGTAGCTCCCAACGCCAAGGTGCCGGCGCCGATTCCATAGACCGCTGACCGCGGGAATGGATTTGTAGTAGTGCGATCATTTTCATCCGGCACATTGTGGGCATCGGCGGTCAGGACAGTGCCGAACGTCAACGCAGAAGCACCACCTAAGTAGTAGAATATCTGAACCGGAAGAGACGCTCTCTTTTTTACGTCTTTTCTTTGGCGAAGATATTCCATCTCCATCTCCATTAATGTCGTCTCATAGATGAAAGAGCATTTAACCTCGCCGGACTCTGCAGCAGCACAGGCTCCGTTGAGATCGATTTCTGAGTGATCCGGTGCAGGCCGAAATGACCGCTGCCTCTCTAGGTCAACCAAGGTTTCCGTTGTCGTGATTCTGGTGCAACCAAAACAGAAAATTATCGCCAACAGTAAACTACCAATACGGTGCATTCTGATACCTCTTTCACCCCAACGGGCACTTTGCGCGGAGTCCGTCCGCGCAAAGTGCCTTTCTAGATATTGCCACTCTACCCTTGGTGCAATATTGCCGCAAGGCTAAAAAAGAGCGGGAGGGGCTGGAAATAGGAACCCCGGCACCGAGAGCGACTTTCATCGCTTGGCTTCCGGTGTCCCCTTCTCCGAACCCGGCGTGCCATTGTCTGAACCAATGTTCTCCTAACCTTTTAGCAACTTGAGATCAATTCAGCGATACATTCCACCAAACCGACAAAAGGGTCAAGCATACCGTAATTCAGGCCTGATCTCTGATCTTTCGAACAAAGGGGTCCGGCACCGACGATCCGGTCAGCGGTAAAGAATCCATTATCCCAGGTCAGACGCCAGCGAGACCACAGCCTTTCCGCGGGCGGCGAAACATGAAGGGAGTCCGGATATTTGCTCGCGACGACGCGGAAGGGCCAAAATCAGACGCCGACGGAAGCAGCCTCCATTTCCATTTTAGGGCGCTCTCGATGTCTTTGAAGAGCGAGCGCCAGCTTATCGGGGCCGTCAGTCCACCGTACATATTCTTTTTGCGCAGACGTCGCCTTCGGAGTACTTGCGCCGTGTTGTACGCAAGTATTCGAAGGACGCCGAGCCCCACCACCGAGGTGCCCATAGTGCACCAGGGACCCTTGTCTTCATGCCACTGAAGGTCAAGGCTGTTAAAAGCAACGTTTTCAATGCCCCAGTGATTGCGTACGACGAGAAGTATTTGGCCTGGCGTGAGGAAATTCCACAGCAGCGAGGAGACGAAGTAGCGATCCTCAACTTCCATTTCGCCGTTTGCGTCCGCGGTTTCCTGTCTCACCAACCATGTCTGCCGGAGGTGGTCCCATTTACCAACACTGTTTTCGAAGCCTTGCATCTCGTCTGTCCGCCAGAGGCGACGCCGAATTGACTTGCCGTTGCGCAATTCCCAAGGCGTTTGTGCCTCCGGCTTTTCGGATTCGGACTTGGGGATGAGCAACGCCCGGGCCTCTGCTTACAACTCGGCCTGATTCCCCTTGAGCCCGAAAATATACCAGCTGATCCGCGTGGGTGGGGAGCAGCTGATCCAGACAATTCGCAACGATTCGACCGACACGACACGCCGTTGATCGATGACAACCGCCGAAAAATGACGGAGAATTCTTTGAAATACGATGACGCCACTCTACTTGCGCAGACGAGCGGGCGTTCCCACTGCCA
>CAYWKX010000083.1:0-4022 GCA_964459185.1 uncultured Muribaculaceae bacterium
TTAAAAATGCTAGCCATGTGGCAGTGGTAAGAAATATAAACAATGTTGTGGTAAATAACTTGCAAACCCAAAAAAATATAAGGGAAAAAACGAGTTTTTCTTTTTTTGAAAAAATAGACTAGAACCATATTTGGAACCATTATATATAATATTTGATTATAATATATTAATAATACGACAAGATGAAATATTAAAATATGATATAATTATTAATAGGAAGTGATTATTATGATAGTAAGTTTTGAAGATGGAAAATGGATTAACGGAATAGGAGTATATTTTTTTCTTTTAGAGGAAATAAAAAAAATTATATAAACTTATAACATATGAATATAACAATGTGGGGGAAATAGAAATGTATTTGACTATTTAATGTTAGGTAGGCCGATTGATGTATTAAGTATTAAATTACATACTTATATGATGAATTAGCAAATCCAAATTGTGATCAGAATAAAGTATATGGTGAAATTGACAAAATTCAAAAACAATTAAAATATTGGGATGTATATAATGCAGAATCCATACTATTAAAAATTATTGATGGTATGAATATTGACGATAGTATTTTAAATAAAAAAATTGGGTGAGTTATCTGGTGGTCAAAAATCAAAAGTTCTTTTGCAAAACTATTATATTCAAAGAAAGAAGTTATTTTGCTAGATGGGCCAAGAAACCATTTAGATGAAGAGAGCAATTAAGAACTTGGAGAAGTCTTTTTTTGTGTAATTGGTTTTTACAATATTAACTTAATGATAAAACTTCTTCTTTATGGTGTATAATAGTAATGCAACTATAAATTGACAAAAAACAACCTAAAATTGGTAGAGTGCAACCAGTGTAAGAAATTATAATTTAATGGTGAAAGGGGAAATTTTATGAATTTATCAGAAAATTTAAAAAAAATAAGAAAGGGACATAATTTATCCCAAGAAGAATTTGCGGAAAAAATTGGGGTATCTAGACAATCGGTTTCTAAATGGGAATCGGGTGGTGCTTATCCTGAAATGGATAAAATGGTTCAAATATGCAATTTATTTAACTTAAATATTGATGATTTATTAAATCAAGATATTGGAGAGGTTAATAATACTAAACAGGCAAAAAATAGTGTTAATAAATTTTTGGATGACATGTTAAATCATCTAACAAAGACAATGGATATGTTTAATAGTATGAACTTAGAAAGTAAAATTAAATGTATCTTTGAACAATGTTTAGTTATTACTATAATAAGTTTTTTGCTATTTATAATTAAACAAGTTGTTGAAGCGATAATTAATCCTATTTTTTCCTTTTTACCATCAAGATTTTATTATCCAATGTCAAACATTCTAAATTCCGTATATGGAATTGTATGTTTTATAGTAGGTGCTATAATAGCCCTACACCTGTTTAAAACAAGATATCTTGATTATTATGAAAAAAGTGATGAAGATAATGGGACTAATGTGAAGGACGATGATAAACTGGATACACCGAAAATAGAAAAAAAGTATCCGGAAAATAAGAAAGAGAAAATAATTATTAGAGATCCAGAACATTCTGAATACAAATTTATTAATTCTTTAGTAAAATTATTTGTGTTTTTTGTTAAGTGCTTTGCTTTTATGTTTGGATTAATCTTTTGTGGTTCTATGATTACTTTTGTAATAGTAACTGTATTATCATTCTTGTTTGTTAAAACAGGTATTATGTTTTTTGGAGTATTATTAGTTTTAATCTCCGCGATCCTTGTTAACTATGTAATATTAAAAATTTTATATGATTTTATATTTACACATAAATCTAAAAAAATAAGATTAGCGGTATTATTTTTAATATCATTAGTTTTATGTGGGACCGGTATAGGCTTTATATCAATCGGGGCAACTGAGTTTAGTGTTGCGTCATATGAGGATCCTGGAGTTTATACAACCAGGGAAACGACTATTAAAATGACCGATGAGTTAATAATTATACATAATAGTAATGTTAAGTTTATTGCAAGTGATGATGTTGATGTTAAAATAATAACCTATACGACAAAATATAATGAACTAAAGTATGAAGCTGTTAATAATAATGTTTACTCTTATATTTATTCTTATGATGCATCAGATACTTTTGATATACTAAGGTGGATGATAAAAAATATAAATAACAAGAAAATTGTTTTATTGGAGGATTGTAAAATAGAGGTTTACTCTAAAGAAGCTAACTTAGAAAAAATAAAAAATAATTTTAGTAACTATCTTGCGACGTTACAATATAATTATCCCACATAAGTATTATAGTTATTATGGAGATAATTATTAATATGAGGAAAATATTGATTTAAAGAACAAAATAAATGAAATGAAATAAGATTACTTGTTGTAATCTTTTTTATATGGACAAAATGCTTTTTTTATAGTATTATAGGTGTATTTAAATGGGGGATATATATGGAGATATTAACTACAAATGAAGAAAAAAAATTGACTAATATTGGGTTATTGAATTATTATGAAGAGTTAAGAGATTATTTAATAAGAACTCCACATGAAAGTTTAACAAAGGGAAGTCTAACAACATGTGAGAAAATTAATCCAATGGTAAGAGTAATTCTTAATAAATTTTCTGGTTATGAAATAATCGTGGAAGGTAATGAATCATTAAAAGGATTACAGGGGATATATGCTTATACACATCAATCAAAAATGGATCATGTAAATTTTATAGCTACAAATCCTAATCATACAATATTATTAAATTCAGTAATATTATCAAATTTTTATAAATTGATACTTTCATTAAATGGCGTAGTATATGTTGATAAATCTAATAAAGAAAGTAAGCAAAGAGCTAAACTTGAATTAATGAGGCTATTATTACTTGGTAAATCAATTACTATATTTCCAGAATCAGCTTGGAATTGTTCCCCTAATAAATTACATTTACCGCTTTATATTGGATTTATAGATATGGCTAAGAAAACTGGATCTCCAATTATACCAGTAGTTCAGGAATATATCTATGATGAAAAAAAACAAGATGGAATAGAAAGAATTAAGAGTGTTCATGTAAGATATGGTAAACCAATATATGTAATGGAAACTGATGATTCATTTCAAAAAATGGAGGAATATTCGACAGTTATATCAACAATGAGATGGGAATTAATAGAAGAAAATGGAATTGTTCAAAGGGAAGAAGTTTCTAATTTTCAATATATGAACTATCTAAAAGGTATAATTAGAAATTTAAAAAATGCAGGGATAGATATTGAGGTAGAAAAACAGGGTATTTTTGGAGCTAATGATGCCTTTTATCTGTTTCATTATTTAAATGCTGTTAATTATAATAGTAAGGGAGAATTTGAAGAACCAGAACATGTAAAAAAATTAACCAAATTATACAATGAAAATTGTATAAGATAAAATTTTATGATATACTTATAAAGTAAGGTAGGTAATAAAAATGTTATCACAATATACTAATTTATATTTTCCAATTTGTTCGTTGTCTATTTCAATTTTAGTTGCATTTTTGTTCTTTAGTAAAAAGAAAATAAAAAATAATGAAACAGCGATTTATTCAAAGTTAATATTAGTAGGATTATGCGAATCAACATTATATACTTTTATTTGTTTAATAGCCCATTTTTGGTATAATGAAGCCAATTATGGACTATTTCAAGGATTAAACAAAATGATTTATTCGGTATATATTGTCTGGTTTGCTTTTTTATTGTATTATGTCATTAACTTATATTTAAGCAATAAAGGAAGAATGAGAATATCATATTTTTCAAAATATATATTATTATGTACAAGTATTATTTTTATCATATTAATATGGATATTAAATGTAGATATTTATTTTGATGAATCAACAGGTTTATCAAATTCTTTTGGGGAAGCTTCAAATGTTTTGTTTATTGGGGTAGGTCTTCATATCTTTATTATGGCCATCATGGCCATATTGGATTTAAAGGGCAGTAAGAAAAAGAAGTATATTCCACTATATATACTAATAGTATTAATGATTATAACAATGAT
>CAYWKX010000084.1:0-3845 GCA_964459185.1 uncultured Muribaculaceae bacterium
AAACAGAATCTGCCGAGCATTATGACAGTATGGTGCAGGGGATATATGAACTGGTACCCGGCGAAGAAAGTGCCAATGTATTACTTCTGGAGACTCTTTACAGAAACACCCATAGCCTTAAAGGTGCTGCAAGGGCTATCAGTTTAAAGGACATAGAGAAGGTTTGCTCTGTACTCGAAAATGTTTTCGGAAAAATTAAAAAAAAGGAAGTAAAATGAAAAGTAATCGTATTAGTAAAAGATTTATAAGAAGTCCACTTTTTCCGGTGGATGTAAATGTTCCTGTCGGATTGAAAGAGTACCATAAAAATTTTCTTACAAATTTTTTCGGCTTTAAACTTAAAGATACTGACAACAAGGGATTCTTTACTGTAGTAGATTTTAATGGATTTAAAAAAGTTAGCGTAGGAGTACAGGATTGGTTTTATCTTATTGATAAAAAAGGAAGAAAACGTGCAGCGATTTATTTCAAAATAGTAGAAGATAATAAAGCTGTATCGTACATAAATTATATGACCAGGTACAGAGTAAAAATAGATCACGAAATTCCTTTCAATATGTACAAAGAGCGTAATCAGCCTACGGATCATTTTAATAGTCCGGTCACAGGTGTAGTTCTTGATTCTGAAGAAAATGTTTTATTTTCTATTACCCCGCAGACTATTCCGGTTTCTTATCGTACTGAAGGCTATAATGAAGCAGTTCTTAAAATAAAGAATAGTGCGTATGAAACTTGCAAAGAGTGGTTGGACAAAACATTTACTAATTGGGACGATATTTCAAAATATTGGGAAGATTAAAAAAAGGAGAATTATTATGTTAGTTACAAAATTTATTCCTACAACACCAGAATTTGTTACGCCTTATTCAGCTATGGGTTTTTCAGTGCATCTGTGTTTAGAAGAGTTGCGGTACTATGTAAAGTCAGGTCTTAGTTCTGCCCAAAGTTATATGTTTTGGGAGTTTAATACAGTAAGTACTGATAAGAATATCAATGATGGTTTTGGTGTACATATTGACAGCGGTTCATATACTATGCTTCCGCAGGAGATAAAAATATTTGTTAAACTTTTGTATGATTACATAGTTAGAACTTGCAAATACTCTGAGTATTATTTGCCGTATAAAACATTGCAAAAATTATTTTATAAAAATGAACCGGAACTAACACTTACTGAGCATGAGGTATCAACTCTTTTTTATATAATAACCGAAGTTACAGAACACGGAAGTAAACCAGATTTTAGCAGGAAAAATTTAGTGAAGCATTTTCTTATGCATTTTCCGGGCTACAAAGATAAAATGGAAGAGCTAAGCAACAATTTAAATATATTATTGAGAGGTATGAATGTCACAGAATAATCCTATTAGTGAACTTGTTTCAGACGAAACGTACAAAATTCTTAACGAAAAGAATTTTTTAAATGGAAAAGAAATACGTAATTATTTAATGCGGAATGAATTTAAAAAGCTACGTAAAACAAAAATCTCGGCTTCAAAGGCAATAGAATTAGTTGCCGAAAAATTTAGTAATTTAGAGTTTGATACTGTAAGAAAAATTATTTATTCTGTAAAGTAAATGTTTAGGAAATATTTATGGTAAATTTACTAATTTTATTGCGTTCTAAAGATGTTCCGCTTATTGCTAAAGTAGGTGCTTACATACAGTGTAATATAATGTTAGCAATTTTATGTAAAGAATTTCCTGTAAATGAAGCTTGTTTATCAAAGTTATTTAACATTACAGTTGTTCCAGACAAACAAAAAATTTTATTTTGTAAAAACTAATAAAGGAGAATAAATAATGGCAGAATTTTGTAATTTTTGCACCGAAAAAATGTTTGGTAAAGAAGTCACTCCAGATATTGATGTTCACGCTATTGCAGAGAGTTTAGAACCAGATACATACCAAGCTGTATTATGTGAGGGCTGTGGATTAGAAGTTGTATCTAAAACTAAAGACGGCGTAATCAAAGTAGGCGGTTCTGGAGAAAAGAATGAAGAAGGATTCGTTAAGTTAATGTCTTATGAAGAGTATATAAAACAATTTGCTATAAATTAAAGGAGAAGCAATGTCACCAGAAAGAAGAGAAGAAATTACCAAAGAAATACAGCTTTTGGTAGAAACAAATATTCATTCAGTAAAAAAATTGGCAGCGAGCGAATTCAATGACTATTTGAATTATATGGAGGAGACAGTCAAAAAAGAACATATTCCGGTATTGTTTGGTGAAATGTTAGAAATGATTAGGCACAAAGGTAAAGCCTATGCGGGCACAGATGATAGCCTTGCGAATTTTAAGCGAAATGCTGAAAGGTTATCTTTGAGTCCATTTCAAATTTGGGCTGTATATTTTAATAAGCACATTGATTCAATTAACAATGCCATAGGACAAAATCCTACTGCACCGAAAGATAAGACTGAAGGTATGCATGGAAGAATTATTGATGCAATGACTTATTTAAGTATTCTTCATTGTTTGCTTGAGGAATACGATTTATTAACTTAACAATTTCGGAGGTGCGGTTTGGTATTACCATTATATGTCTTTACTTGTGAAATAGTCAAAGACTGTCCTGAAGCAGAACTGAAAAAAGGTGATGTTATTTATCCTTATGGCTTCTATTATTTATCCGGCAGAGTAATTCTTGTAGGTGATAGTATTAAAAAAGATACAGTTAAAAGAAGCTTTCCTGTTGATTGTGTTAATATTACTATAATAAAAAGATAGTATTTATGAAAAAAATAAATGTTAAAGTTGTGCATAGTGAATCAAAATCCGCTTGGAATATTATAAACACAATTCCAGGTGGAAAATTTAAAATTGCAAGGTTCCTTATATAGTTAGTTATGATAAGGAAATAGATAGCAAAAATAGAACAGAAGCATTAGAGCATGCAAATTTCATAGCAGATTGTTTTAATAATAAAGCTGTTTTTGAAAAATAAATATGCATAGTTTCTGTTTGATTTAAATGCTTGCTTAATACTTTATTTACTTATATTTTTTAAATGTTGTGAGCGTGCTCTAATCGAACCATATTTTTGAGTATTTTGTAATATTTGATAAAAAAATGCCACAAACATATAAAAAAACATAAAATAGACCTGAAAAGTGATAAAAATTTGTAAAAATAGTTTATTGCTTTACAGGTCTTTTTTTGTTTATGTTTGGACACGTTTAATAACAAAGAATAAATAATGTCCTCAGAAGCACCAAAAAGTAGCGAATATCCGAAAAATGTGGAAATAAACACAGAGCAAAAAATTTCAGACTCCGATTTCCTGAATGAGCTGAAAATTGATAAAGTTAAATTAGACAGGTATAAACTTGCCACTTTGGTAGAAGTAATCATAAATTTTGCAGAACTTCTTTCAAGTAAAAAATTCTATCCGTATCAAAGAATAGCTGTTGAGCGTATTATTTGGTCTATTATTTTAGGCGATGGCGAGTCAATTACTTTAGAGTTTGCTCGTCAAAGCGGTAAGAGTGAAAGTATAGGTATGTTGCTTCCTGCACTATGTTTAATTTTACCTTTCATAGCCGAACTATTAGAAGAAATTGGAGTAACAGATTCACCTTTTGCAAAATTTAAACACGGCTTTTGGGTAGGCGTGTATGCTCCAGATTATTCAAGAGCAGCAATTATAGGCAGGAAAGTAAATTCAAATTTAACAAATAGAAATGCACGAGCTATCTTGTCCGCAGATAGGGATTTAGGAATGTCATTTCCTAAACAACTAAGTTCATACCTTAATCATTTCCCACGAGGTTCTTTCATATCAGTAAAATCGGCTAACAAAAAAGTTTCTATTGAAGGAGATACATATCATTTAGTGGTTACT
>CAYWKX010000085.1:0-3515 GCA_964459185.1 uncultured Muribaculaceae bacterium
CAGGAAATAAATGACTATGTATTGAAGAAATCCATTTATCCTTTTTTATCAAGTACAAATGGAACAATGGTACACTTAGGCTCCGCTTACCCTAAGAGAGTTTTCTTCTATGATGTTATAAAAAATAATAAACAGGGCGATGAACGAAAAACAAAGAAAAGAAGAAATCATTTTGAGTTTGATTACACAGTAGTTCAGAAGTACAATCCAAATTATAAAAAGTATATTGTAAAACAAAAGGCTCTTTTGGGTGAGGATTCTGATGAATTTAGAATGAGCTATTGTTTGTATTGGGCATTGGAAAAAGGTATGTTTGTTACTGAGGAATACCTTGTTCATCAATTAGGAAAAGACTACTATCCTATAAATTATGATAAGACCAATGATTATGTAATTGGAATAGATTTAGGTAAAAATAATGACAGTACTGTTGTAACTGTTTTGGGCGTAGATTGGGAAAATCCTGTCATATTGGATGAAGAGTTAAAAGTAGTAACATTCAATAAAAAAATTGCAAATTGGCTGGAAATTTACGGCGATGATTATGAAAAGCAATTTTATATGATAAGGGATTTCATTTCAAATTATAAATGGTCAACTATGGTGATAGATGCCACCGGCGTAGGTTCTCCTGTGTATGACCGATTTAATGCTTTATATAGAGGTGAAAAAGGTAAAAAGGTAATACCTTTTGTTTTCAATACTCCAGATAAATCTTATGCTTACAAATTACTCAGCAGAGAATTTAACAGTAAGAGAATAATTTTTCCTAATAGTGAGAACGCCAAAAAATTGCGCAAACAAAAAAGATTTATTCAACAGATCAGTAATTTGGATAAAGATTACAGAAATGGATATTTAGTAGTAAAACACTCAGACGAAAAATCGCAGGACGACTATGGTGATAGTTTAATGCTTGCTGTTTATGGTGTAGAAGAGTGTAGTAATCAAATGTACAAAAATCACGTAAACACAAGTGATATAGATATTTTTGGTTTAGGTAGTAATATGGGTAACAATGAATTTTTAAATTTACGTAAAAAAGATAAAAACTTTTGGGAAAATTAAAATGAGTACACTTATTCAAAGAAATTACATTTACAGGTATTTAGGTGACGACCCTAAATATACATCTTTTCTCAAGGCGCAGGGAATTGACCCTGTTAAGGCTAAGAAAAATAATCCTTACACAAAGTTATTGGAAAGAAACGATAGCAGGTTGCGTAGCTATGAACAAATGTGGAAATATTTTCTTAATGCACATTGGTTACAAACTACTGAGGCAGGAATAGACCCTGTAAAAGTTAATTACTGTAGAAAGGTGGTAGAAAAAAATGCACAATGGTTGATGGGAAAAGGTTTCTTAATTGAGAGTGATTTTCCTAAAATTGAGAAATTTTTACAGAAACAGTGGGCAATGAATGGTGCAACTATTGAAGCAAATGCTTTTGGTTTGGATGCAGCGATACACGGCGGTATTACCGGTGACGTTTTCTTTGAAATTTTTTACGATGTTAAGGACGGTGAGAACTATATACGAGTTAAGAGAAATGACAGCTCCGAGAGTTTTCCTGTTTTATTTGATAACACTATGAAAGGATTTTTAAGTTACGGCGCAAAAGAGTATCCAATAGATTTATCAGACCCATTCACAGATTACAAAATAATAAATTCCGGCAGATACTATAGCAAAGGTTTTATTACAGAATTAAAAGAGGAAGAAGTTTACGCTGTACAGGAACTTGACCTTTTGGATTTACCTGTAGTACATATTCCAAATTTTTCTGTAGGTAAATTTTATGGTATCAGTGATATTGTTCCTGTTTATGAGCTAAATAACGTCATAGATAAATTAGTTACTCAGATAGAGGAAATTGTAGAATATCACGGAAGTCCTGTTACAATTTTGGAAGGAGCTGACCCATCTGATTTAGTGCAGGGTGCAAATAAATTATGGGGAATTCCAAAAGGTGCGAAGATATACAATTTGGAATTAAAAGGCGAATTAGGTGCAATTGTAACTCAGCTACAGAATGTTTCAAAATATATTTCTGAGCAAGGTAACTTGCCATTATATTCTTTAGGCGGTGAAAATATAGGAATTTCAAATACATCAGGTTCAGCGTTAAATGTTTTATTTATGCCTTTGTATGAGACCTTAAATTATAAAAGAGTTCTTTATGGAAAAGGAATTCTGGAAATAAATAAAATAATGATAAAGCTTGGAATTTTGAGCGGTGAATTAAAACCAGGAGAAATTATAAAAGAAGCTATAAATAAATGGAACAAAATATTTGTCGATGCCAATGAGGATATAAAGGCAGAAAATTATCCGTTTGCAGTAAAAGTAAATGAAAAAGCTTATGCGGAATACGATAAACTTTCTTCTATGTTTAACGATACTTTGCCAAGCGAACTTTTTACTTCTTATATTACTTGGTATCCACCTATGGAAAGAGATGAAAAAATTATGGCTGATTTGGCTGTATCTTTAGTTAATAATAAACTATGGAGTATTCGTCACGGTAGAAGTGTGATAGGAATGTCTGAGAAAGAAAGTATTTTAATGAACAGAGAAATTGTACAGGAAAATAAACTTCTTGGAGCTATGAAGATCACAAATGCTGTACCTAAAAAGACAGGATTGGAAGGTTCGCCTGATGTCAAAGGAGAAAAAGAATCTATAAGGAGACAGACTGAAGTATAAAAATAAATTTTTTATAAAATTTGACTTAGAAAATAAAATAGTATTATAGTTGCAATAAACTTTTTTATAAATAAAAGTAATAAGGAGTTACAAATGGAAAAAATAACAGCACAAACCGGTATGGGAAAAAAGACCACGTTGCCTAAATACACAAAGGTTGAAGTACCAAAAAAGGCTTTACCTAAAGCAGAAAAAGATGCTGAAGGTAGAATGGTAAGTGTTTTTGACACAGGTAAAATTACTACCGTTTCTTAAAAAGTAGTAAATTAAATTATTAACTAAAAATTATTACAGGAGAATATCGTCATGGGAAAAACAGAAAACACAGAAAACACAGAATCGACTGAAAATGTAGATTCTAATGAAGTTGATAGTACTGAAGGTAATGATAATACCGATAGTACAGATACTAAAAAAGATTTAAACAAATCGGACGAAAAAAGCAAAGCTGCTGATGAAGATGTAACAGTTAAAGTTCAGAAAGCAGTTGAAACAACTGTAAGTAAATTACTTGAAAATTTGGACAAGTCTAAAGCTTTAAGTTATACTGAAGTTGTTGAATTAGTTAAAAACGCTGGTAAAGAAGGTTACACAACTTCAAAAAATCAGTTGTACAATGAAATAACAAAATTAAAGGCTGAGGTTAAGAAATTGAGCACTCCAAAAACTGATGATGAAAAAGAAATATTGGCAGCAAAGGTAGGAATTTTGGAAGATAAGCTTGTAGAATTATCCGAAACCTTAGTTAATGTTAAAAAGGAATCTGCAACAGATAAGCTTGAAGCGCATAAAGCAAAAGTTATTGCGG
>CAYWKX010000085.1:3525-3794 GCA_964459185.1 uncultured Muribaculaceae bacterium
GCTAACAAAGGCTTAATTGTAGAAAGTCTGGTAAAAGGAAACACTATCGAGGAAATAAATGCCTCTTTAAAAGTAGCAAAAGAAGAACGCACAAAAATCGAGGAAGAATTGAAAAGCAAAATAAAATTGCCTAAAGGCATTAGTTTTGAAGACGTTCTTGCAACAGAGTCTTCTGATGATACTGATGATAATAGTGTTTCTGAGCCGGTTGTAGTAAATGTAAAAGATAGAGCATCTGTCAATGAATTTAGAAAAAATAAAGCTAAAAT
>CAYWKX010000086.1:0-3719 GCA_964459185.1 uncultured Muribaculaceae bacterium
ATCTGCGCGCCACAAAATATGGTACGTGCCGACGGGCACGCACACAACATTTTGTTACGTACATCTGACGCACCTGGTCAGCTTCTTTCAAAACCCCACTTCTGAGATGAAAACTATTTAGTGTCTTCTAGATTTCAGCATTATATATTTCTTTCACATTACCAGTTGCTCCTGTTTCATCTTTATTCGGATAACGGCATTATAAGAGAATATCGTTTAATCTTATATAAAATTTGTTAATTAGTTTCCCTCTCGGAAGTACTCTTTTGGGTCAGGGGCATCGATCTCCTCACTGCGTAACATCGTAAAATCATACATACTCGCTCATCAACCGACACCCCCGACCCTTCAAAAAGGGGCGTTTTGAGATGGACACTAATTAAGAAAACTGGGAGATTGTTTGTCTTTCATGTTTTTTGTTGCGTTTATACATATGAAGTATATATTCACACACGATCGCAATAAAAGCTATCCATAGTTAAAGTTACAAAAACAGATAATTTGTTCTGTTAAAAAAACGGGAGGAAAGATGAGAAGAGAAAAGAAGAGGACAAGTTGCTTTTGGGTTGCCACTATTGGAATGCTGTGTTTTTTTACAGGCATTGTCAGTGTTGCAAAAGCTGATGAACTGGCAGGAAAATCAATGCTGCCAAGTCCCGGTGCGGTAATACCTCCTGTTGTGGAGGCTGTCTGGGTTTCGGATACAATTTCATCACAGAAAAAACTCAAGAAGGTTCAGTTTGAACTAAAGAATCGCGTAAAAGAAACTGTTTTTGTTGAGGTTCAGGCGATGTTTATGGGACTTGGTGACCAGGAATCCGCTGACAATCTCGGAAGTTTTACATTGAAGCCCTTGGAGAGCAAGCTTGTTACAATCGATATTCGCGATCTAGGAATTCAGAGTGAGTCGAGCAGTTCACAGGCGATCATCCACATGAATATTCAAAGGGATAGCGGTAAAACACTCATAAAGTTTTCGCGACCTTTATTTTACCATTTTGAAGACGGTTATCAAAGCGTTGTTGCATATGATGAGATACAGTTGCTAAAAAAATACAACGGCGGACAGATTGATTCTGACCTGTCTCGGGCAAATGGATTTAGAAGAGACAAAAACGGCCGATTTGTCTTTGTCGACAAGTCTCCTTCTGCCATGTTGAAGCAGGCATCCTTGGCGAAACCTGATTCCTCTGGAGAAATAAGAGGGGCTATAATCTCAACTTCAATTGAAGAAATATCTGAAAAAACAACATCAATCTTGCCTAGCAACAATATTGTTACTTCAGCAGATATTGAACCTGCAAATATTCCAGGAGCTAATCCTTCAGCAAACGCAAACGTTAAGATCTGCGGTCGTTGGAAAACTCTTTTTGAAGACTCAGGTTATGGTGAGGATGTCTGGACTGCTAAGACACCCGCTTTTAGAAATGCAGCATATACCTCCTTTACATTGGCAAAATCCAATGGGGATAATGTGACAAGCGGGGTATTAGACAGCGCAGGATGTTCGATCACACTATCTCTTGAGCCAGGAACGTATAGATTTTCAATGCATTCTGATACTCAAAGGACCATCAGCGGACAGCTATATAAATATGCAGCAAGATATGTTTATTACAATAATGGAAAAGAAGAGTTGGCGCATTTTGGCCAGTATATAGACTTCTCCGTAGCATCAGGACAAACGGGAAACATTGTTTTGTCAGGAGCCAACCAATACGATTTTTCTAACCTGAATGCAATTGCCGGTCGTATATTGAGTTTTAGTCCTTCTATTATTGTTCCGCAAACGTACAACTTATGGTACGGCCTAAAGTGTCCTGCATATCAAGAGTTAACTCCTTGTTTTTATCACCACCATGAAAAACGACCGGTATATTTACCGAGTGTAAGTGTAACACAGAAATTTGTTGTAGGGCACGAATTAGGACATCAAGCACAATATCACGCAGCCGGTCGAATTTACACAAGTTATGAGCATAGCGTTCCAAGTTCATTAGCACTGTGTCGTTGCGATCAGGTTGAAACATACAGCCAGAAACATTGTCTACAATCTAGAGAGTACACATCTACATCTTTAGGAGAAGGATTTGCAAGTTTTTGGTCATCTGGAGTATGGAACTATAAAGATCACAATGATTGCATTCTTGCATACTGCAAACAGGTTAAACTACCAAACGGTTCAATAGAACAACCGCCTTTTGCGGCAGATTGCAAAAATCCGATGTTATGGAAATTAATTCATTGTCCGGATAGTAGCGAAACCAGTATTGAGTGGGATTGGATGATTTTTTTGTGGAATATAAACAGGCATCTGGTATCTATGCAAGATACATATAACCTGATGTATCGAGCCTGCGGCAATAGAAAATGCAATGATGACAATATCACTTGGACAAAGTTTAACAATGCCGCGATTGCAAAATGGGGAGAAACTTCAATAACTTATATGCAGTTTTATAATTTTGCTATTCTTAGCGGAGTAACTTATTAAACATGATAATGAAATCTTTATTTAAATTTGCTGGAATTATATTTTGCCTGCTCGGATTATGCTTTGGATGCGGTAATGCTTCTCCGTCAGAGTGGAAAAACAGGAGTGATACTGTTGAATATCAGACGGTTAACTCTGATTCCGGTTCTTTGTCCAATGATTCGGTTGTTGCAGAAGACTCTTCCTTTGTTGATCCAAACTGCATCCACCCTGAAGTAGTTAAGAATTGCAAGGACGATTGGTGCACAATACCTTCTGGGTGTTTTATCGCCGGTTCTCCTGAAACTGAAATGGGGCACGGCATATATGCGGAAATTCAAAACAAGATTACTTTAACCAATTCTTTTGAAATCCAACAGTTTGAGGTTACCCAAAAACAGTGGGAAAGTGTCGGGTTTTATAATTCCAGTGTGCAGGGACCCAACGGAGACGGTTTGTGTGCAGATCCTGAATGCCCCTTGGATAGTATCAACTGGTATGAAGCTGTTGCCTTCGCTAACCGAATGTCTGAACTGCATGTTCCTCCTTTACCTCCTTGCTATGAAATGAAAGATTGTACTGGAGAGATAGGTCGAGGAATGGTCTGTGCTGAAGTAAATGTAAATGCTCCTACTATATACGAGTGCAAGGGCTATCGTTTGCCCACAGTGTATGAATGGGAATATGCCATTCGTGCCGGAACACTTACCGCTTTCTATTCCGGTGATATTACCAATTATGACTCAATTATTGATTGTGAGTGGGATGCTAATCTGGACAAAATTGCTTGGTATTGCAAAAATTCAGATAACAAAACACATCCTAAAGGAAAAAAAGAGCCTAACGGTTGGGGTCTATATGATATGGCAGGCAATGTCTTTGAGTGGGTTGATACATCGTTTAACGGAAGAGCGACCGGACCTGATCCGGTTACCGACCCGACCGGTCCGACTGATTACCCTGATGATCGTATTTTGCGAGGAGGTGCCTATTATGCTCCGGCGATCAATTCAAGATCGGCTGCAATCTTTTCTCTTCCTCGCCATCTTGGTAAAGGTGGTTCTTTCGGTACAAGACTAGTTCGTACTCTTCATTGACGGCAAGATAGCTGACAAAATATTTAAAAAACAAACGAATTTGGGCAAAATTCAGGGTCCCTCAAAGTTTAGTTATTTGGTATGTCTTGGGACTAATGTACCGATTTTTAACATTAGCTGTTATTATCAATTTATTTTTGACTAACTGA
>CAYWKX010000087.1:0-3542 GCA_964459185.1 uncultured Muribaculaceae bacterium
CCCTGATCGAATTCCGTCATTGTTATCAATCCCGTTCAATCCCTTCATCCTTCTTATTCGTAAAAACCAAAAATTATTTTCCAATAAAATTTGGTTTTTTGAAGAGCACATTGTTTTTTAAGGAGCTGTTAAGAGCATCGGAATGAAAATCATAAGGTTCAATGCCGCGTCAGACAATGTGACACCATGAACAAGGATGTTGGGCGTGCAATGCAAGCAGTTAGCCGAGCAAATTTCGGTTATAGAAAACATGTAAAACCAACTGCGATTTACGAAATAAAATCGGTTTGATCCACATGGGGGGGGTGGAGTGAGCTGGGTGGAGTGAGCTGCTGGAACAACGCGCGCCCGTGATGCTCCGATGCTGGAAAGAAACTTGGCCGCTTTAGTAAGTGGTTTATTCATATCGAGCTCTGCTGGGGTAATGAATGGAATCTCATCACCAAAATACTCAGGATTATTTTGGGGTGGCGTCGAACCCGTCACTATCTCTCCTATCTCTGACAGTTTTACTCGATTCCATTTGCTTGAAAGAAAACTGCTCATCCCAACATCCCCTCCAGCTCGTCCAGGTCCTTGGCGATGTCTTTCTCCTTGGCGCGGAGCTTTTTTGAGACCTCAAGGTTCATCGTTCGTTTCCTTCCGTCAGCAGGCCGAGGCGCTCTTCGATGAGGCGGCGCTCTTTTTTCAGCTCGTCGGCGAGCTCTTTTTCCGTGGGGAGATAGAGCATGTATTTTGAAGCGAAGATTTTGTCACGATCGTTTAGAACCGAATATCTGGCTACCGCTTCGTTTTTTTCGGTGCAGAGGATGAGGCCCACGGTGGGATTGTCGTCCGGAGCGGTGTAGAGGTCTTCGAACATACGGACGTAGCTGTCCATTTGGCCCACGTCCTGGTGCGAGAGCTCTCCTATTTTGAGATCGATGAGTACGTAACA
This sequence comes from uncultured Muribaculaceae bacterium, assembly GCA_964459185.1. Classification (GTDB taxonomy): domain Bacteria; phylum Bacillota_I; class Bacilli_A; order RF39; family UBA660; genus CAYWKX01. The sequence goes on from CAYWKX010000087.1 coordinate 938, forward strand.
TTTGAGAACGCAGTTATAAAACACCAGATCCACGTACAGGTCCGTGTCTTCGTAGCGCATTCTCTTTTGCCTGGCCACTAATGCAAACCCTTTACCCAACTCCAGGAGAAACGCCTGTAAATGGGAGATGACGGCCGACTCCAAGGTTTTTTCGTGCAGGGCGGCGCCGTCTGGTATGTCGAGAAATTCCAGAACATAGGGTGACTTGAGCACCGCTGCCGGAGACAGGCGCTCTCCTTGCAGGCGCTCTCTGTCGGTCGACAGCAGTCCGGCTTGGCCGTTGTTCTTTAAGATTCTCTCGTAATATGCAGAATGGATCTGCCGTTCGAGTTGTGCTTTGGTCCAACTGCACTCGGACGCTTCGGTTTCGTAAAACCCACGGGCAGCTTCATTTTGTACTCGCATCAGTGCCCGATAGTGGGACCAGGAGAGATTCGGTTTAAATCCATCGTCGATACCCAATTTGCTACCTTCCGGGTAGCCAATTCGTCGTGATTTGTATTCGAGGTAGAATTGTCTGAAATTCTTTAGGTTTGCAATAGAGAATCCCTTGCCGAATTCCCAGCTCAGCTTGGCCGAAAGCGCTGGAATGATATTCTCTCAGTATTCAGCCCGCTCTTGCCCTTGCTGAATTTCTTCCACTATTTCTTTGCCGATAAGCCAATAGGCCGTTAGCATCGTGTGGTTTACCGAACGGACGACGCTTGCCCGTGACTCCTCTATAATTTGCGCGACCCTTCCAAACAGGTCGGTATTCTTATCCGGTTTTTGCTCGCTGCTTTCTTTTCTCAGCTTACCCATTAAGGCACTCCTCGAAATATCCATTTAAAGCCTATATTATTTCATAACATCAATGTTTTGCACTGTGAACCGATTTCTTGTCATCGGGCTGCTGCGTCTGAAAAAGGAGGATAGGAAAAAGAAGGGAAGGAGCAAATTTTCAAACAAGCGATTATATAAAAAAAGATCGAAAAAGATCGGGACGATCCATATTTGGGTTTCTGCGACAGCGCTACTAGAAAAATTGGTTGCCCGCCGTCGCGCTGCGCGCTATGGCGAGGTTTTGGAACTTCGAAGAGGAGGAGAAGCGCGGCCGATGTCGCGAAGTGCCGTTGAATTATATAATCAGTTTACATGTTACCACACTAGATGTTTGTCGAACCGTGTAATGTTGTAACGCTTTCCCCGTCAATGCTGACGGAGAATGATCCGTTGATTTCTGCATTTATTGTTTCGTCGTTGTTTAAACTTTTCGAAGCAGAGGTTGTGTATTTTTTATATGATGAGACACCATTTTTGGACAAGGAAAAGGACAAGGATTGCGGTGTCACGTTGGTGTTTGTTATTACCAGTACAATATCTAAATCGCTTTTGTAGGCGGAAACATAAATACCGGCTGCCGGTTCTTTTTGCACTTCTACTCTTACAAATCCGCGACGAACGAATTTGGAATAGTGTGCCATAACGTATCCTCTTTTACTAATTGTACCGTCTTCTTTCATGGGACCGTAGTTTCTTCTAATATACCACCATACATAAGCTTGAAATTCAGCTTCTGTCATGGCGTTGTGAATACGTGTTGCCAGATCCAGTGCCTCGTTCCAGCGATCCGACGAATCGGCTTCGCTGTTCGGATAGAAGTCTGCGGTCATCCAGAGTTCCTTGCCTGCGCCTTTTTCTTTGAAAAGAGGGTAGGGGTAGTCTTGAATCGGAGTGCCGTAGATATGGGTTCCTAGAATGTCTAGGTTGGCCAATGCTGCCGGAGTATTGAAAATCGGATCAGACATACTTTTGTTATATGAGTAAGACTCAGAGGCCATTACCTTAAACGGCAGATTTCCAGCGTGATTTTCTAAAAAATCTACTATTTCATCTGCTGACCATTCAGTGGCAGTGGGGGAGTTATCAGGCTGATTCTGAACGGAGATCGCGTAGATGTCTATATCGTTTTCCTTCATATAGTTATAGTAGTCGGTGAGATGACCGGCATAGTCGCTGTACATTGACGGATTTATACGCTTTTTCTCATCGACTATAATAGTCATGGATTCGGGAGGGTTCCATGGAGAGGAAATAACTAACGCACCCAATTCCTGAGCACGCTTGGCAGTTTCCAGATCTCTGCTCCAATCATCGGCGTTTTCGCTTAGGAAAAGCCTTAAAATTGAAAATCCAAGCTGGTTCGGTCCGTTGCCGAAGACTGTTTCTCTTTGGGATTCAGTTAAATCTCCAATCCATAACGGATGACTCATGCCTCCGAACCCTTGAATCATTTGCTTTTCATTACTTGTGTCTATGCAGTTTGTTCCGTTAACGCAGTACGATCCGGTATCGGTATCGGTATCGGTATCAGTATCGGTGTCGGTATCAGTATCGGTGTCGGTATCAGCATCGGTGTCAGTGTCAGTGTCAGTGTCAGTGTCAGTGTCAGTATCGGTGTCGGTATCAGTATCGGTGTCGGTGTCAGTATCAGTATCGGTGTCGGTGTCAGTATCAGTATCGGTGTCGGTGTCAGTATCAGTATCGGTGTCGGTATCGGTGTCGGTATCGGTATCGGTGTCAGTATCGGTGTCAGTATCGGTGTCAGTATCGGTGTCAGTATCGG
>CAYWKX010000088.1:0-3421 GCA_964459185.1 uncultured Muribaculaceae bacterium
TAATACAAGACGTGGCGCTAGACAATTAGTTAATCATGGTCACATTGCAGTTGATGGTGTTAAAGTTGATATCCCATCATTTAGAGTTAAGATTGGTTCTACCATTTCATTAAAAAATAATGAAAAAGAACACAAATCAGTTAAAGAAGCTCTTGAAAACGTAACTTCTAGAGTTGAATACATTGATTTTGATAAAACAAATAACACCGCTAAATTTGTAAGATATCCAGAACGTAATGAACTTAATGCTGAAATTAATGAATCATTAATTGTTGAATTCTACAACAGATAGTTAATAAAAAATTGTTATTAAAAATAACAGTTTTTTTATACTTCAAAATGTGTAATTTATGTGATATGATAGTTTTGAAAGGAGTATTATATGTACGATTATGATTTTTATCCAAGTATAGGAGGTAAAGCATCTATCTTTACAGGATCAGGAGTTTGGACAATAATTGCATTAATTTTAGCCATCATAGGTGGTATCTTAGTTTATTTCGTATTTCTAAAACCAGAAAAGCCTGTTGAAGGAAAATTCTTAAATTGGTTAAGAGAATTTCTTAATTTCAACGAAATGGTTATCGAAACAATTCTAAAAGTAACTTACTTAATTTTAGCAATATTCATAACTCTAGCATCATTCAATCTAATTAGTACAAGTTTTGTTTCATTCCTATTAACACTTACTTTAGGTAATGTATTATTAAGAGTTATCTACGAAGCATCACTAATACTAATAATGATTTGGAAAAACACAACTGACATCAACAAAAAAATGAAATAAAAAACTAGCTTACGCTAGATTTTAAGGACTATTATTAGTCTTTTTTTTTATAATCTATTTATTAACTGTTTACCTTGCTCATTATTAATTTTATTAAACTCTAATTTTTTAATAAGATTATAGACACTTAAACAGATTAATTCTCTATTTAATTGAATAGTAATATCATTTTTAATAAAACCAAGATTTATGAGAGCTTGTATATTAATTACAATTGATTTTAAAAGCATTAAAAAATAGCTTTTTTCCAAATCATCAACCATAATACTATCAATATTCTCTTTTACCTCCATTAAATATAGAAATGCCATATTTTTTAATACTTTTCTTTGTTCGATAACACCATATTCTTTTTTATTTTCAAGAATAATTCACATATTTTATCTAATTCAATAAGTGTTAAAGAAGTTTTCTCACTCATATTACTTATTATATTATTTACATATTCAACCTTTAATTTGTCTTCTCCAAATTACCATTATAAATATTTAATATTGGCTTATAATCATATCCTAAAAATCCCTTAACGGAATTACTAGTTCCAACTACTAAGTATTTATCATCAATCTTAACTATTCTAGAAAATACATCTTCTTTTTCCCCACCATAATAGTTTTTATATAAAATATTACCATCCTTATCATACTTAACAAGTATTCCTGTCTGTGTTTCATATTTAGGATAATTATCAATTTCAATATCACTAGAATCAGTAGAACCAATTACTACTATATTATCATTATCAATAATCATTGAATTATAGCGATCTCTACCACTTCCACCAAAAGTATATTTATCTAGCATTTTGCCCTTAATGTCATAAACAACTATTCCTGCATCATATAAAAACGTTTCATTACCTTCACTATCTTTATTACTACTAACACTAATAGCGCCACTTACATATATTTTATTATTCAGTATTTTAATATCCGTAAAACCAGCATTATCCATATATGAATATGTTCTATGCCACATAACTTTATCACTAATTAGTTTTTCATCTTTAGTATCACGATTAAAATCTTTTTTAAATTTAACAATAATACCATAATTTGCAGCATCTCTTCCACACACTAAATATCCATCATTAACACTAATAACACTATTAAATAGTCCTGATTTATTACCACCATAACTATTCTCTGCTAATACTTCGCCCTTATCATTATATTTAACAATAATTCCTCCACCATTATAATGATTCCCAACTTCAAAGTTTTCATAAATACTTTTCCCAACTGCTATATAATCATCACCATCTTGAATAATATTATAAAATTCAGTATCCCCTAGTTTTTGATAATTCTTATACCAAACAACATCACCATCTAAATCATATTTTACAATCAGACCATCCCTTGTATTCAAATCAATTTGTTCATATTCATATATATAACTACCAACTACTATATAGCCATCATTAACTCTAATAGTATTATAAAATATTGAATCATAGTCAGCCTTAAAAGTCTTCTCCCATATAACATTAAAATTATCATCATACTTAACTAAAAGAGCTTGATTAGCAATAATATTTTCCATTTTACCAGTTTCTTTAATAGTGTGTTTATAAATTTTTTTATCTATACTATCACTATCTCTAAAGTTACTTACTCCAACACCAATATAACCACCATCAATTTTAATAATACCATTTAAACTATCCTTATAATCAATATTAGTCTCACGAATATAAAACATAGCTACCATTAAAATACCTTCTAAAAAAACAATACCTAAACATATATATATTGCTTTTTTAAGAATCTTTTTAATTTTTTTCTCACTACTAGTTTTAATTTTTTTCATATCACTCACCTATTACATTGTATCATATAATTAAAAAAACTACTAAAGTAGTTTAATTATTTTTATAATTTTTACAAAGTTCCTCATAATATAATACCGTTGTGATCATCATATATGGATATACATAAATAATATTCAAAGTGTTAAAAAACAAGCTAATAAACACCACCCAATAAATGATAAACCATATACAAAATACTTTTATTATCTCAAAATTTTTACGTATTACGTCCATTACTCCGACATTTTCATCATCAATTACAATATAACACACCATTGATAGACCAAGGGAAATGATAATACCCGACAAAATTGAAACACCAAGAGATAAAAATCACTTTTCTTTAGCAAAATCAATTATATCCTCTATCTCTGGTTTATTATCACGAACAAATTTTAACAAATATCCATATAAACCAACTGACAAAGGAATAGTAATAAAAACACTGATTTCACTAACATATTCAACAGTTACAGGATCTATTACACTATTTTCTAATAAACCTACAATCAAACTTACAAATAATGTTCCTTTTAAAATAACCCAAATATTTCCCTCTAGCATTTTCTAACTTTCTCTTTAATCTCTACACGACTTTGTATAAATCATCCTAATGCTAATCAAATTTAATTACAAAATACTTCTTTTTACCTTTACGAATAATAGTATAATTATCAACAATTGTATCACTTTTTTTAACAATGAAATCTAAATCACTAATTCTATCACCATTAATAGCTGGCGCTTCCCCTAATATTACAATTTCATTATTTACTTCTATATTTTTATAAGAGCCACCTTGTTTTTCGTTCATCGTTCCA
>CAYWKX010000089.1:0-3408 GCA_964459185.1 uncultured Muribaculaceae bacterium
CTTCTTATAAATCTTTTACTAATACGATTACTTTTCATTTTACTTCCTTTTTTTAATTTTTTTAAACCAATAAATATTAAGAACTATAACTGCTATACCTACTATAATATAAAACCAATAATGGTCTGCAACAAAATTAACTTCCAATTCCCACCTATCTTTTATATACTGCCACATTTTAATTTCCCTCCAAAATTGATAATCTTTCTATTGGAGTAATTTCTGGAAAAATTTCGCAAGGATAACCGTAGCTTCTAAATTCTGCTGCAAACAAAACTGCATTTGTTTTATCAAACACATCTGCATTTTCTTTATCGCTTGATCTATGAAATACGGAATTCTGCCTTACACCGGTACCGCAATACCATCCGGCAGGAAGGTCGTTAACTGCCTCCATAAAAATACTATAATCATTATTTAAAGCCATTTTAATTTTCTCACTTTTCTAATAATTTTCCGGTTTGTAAATATTTTTGATAAACTGTCATATTATTCTCAACAAGCATATATGGTAGAAAAACTTCATCAACAGATACCATTCCTGTAGGAAAAAATACATAATCATTTTCAATTACTGCATACCGCAGATTGTAATGCATGGTATCAATCGAATAAGGCACTCCTGATACAATTACTACTGAATCATTTAAAACAATATTTTCATATTGTTTCTTAATGTCAGACACTTGTTTTAGTGTTTGTCCTGTTACTATTACTCCTAATAATGCTATAATTATTATAAGTTTCATTTATTCCTCTATTGTTTGCGTTCCATTTTACTACATATTTATTCGTACATTCTGTGCATTTACCTGCTCTGCCATCTTTGCATTTTTTGTTTTTAGGAAACTGTACCAGCAATTTGATAACACCACATTTACTGCACTTTTTAGTATCGCTATAAATATTCATTATTCATCCTTTACCCATATATATTGCTTTTCACTTACAACAGGACTGTTTATAGATTCTACAGTTTCTACACATCTAAGAATCTCAAGCAAATTGTTGGATAATTCACAATGCTTATTACCATTAAAAATGCATCCATTGCAAATTTTATCTGTATCTGTTTCAACTTGCTCAATGCGCTTAATTTTTGTAATTTTTACTGTTTTCATTTATTTCTCACTTAATATTTCAAATTCTAAAATTGTTATATCTCCTGCATACTTTTTAGCTGATTCTTCATCCTTAAAAACAGGTATGACTCCAATCATATTTTCTGCCCAAACTAATGGTATATCTTGAATAATTCCTAAACCTTTTAATTGCACTTTATGTTCTTTTTCGATAGCTAAAACTGCACAACATTTTCGCATTACTGCTTCTCCTGTTTATTGTACCATTCTATGAACTTAACTACAACTGCATATACAAGCATAACCTTCTGCCTTCTGTCGCCGCAAACAAGTTGTAGAATTGTATCTTCTTCACCCCATCGACTAACAGAACAAGTTATTCCCTTGATAGTAACATCAAATCCCAAAGATTCAATTTTTTCAACAACTTCCATCAGCATACTCCAACAAGAGTCATACTTCATAGCGCAAATGTCCTTTGTTGACTTATCAGGAAATTCCATAATATTTATTCCAAAATAATCAGTAACAATCATTTTTCCACCCATAAATTCACCTATAAGTATGCGCTCTCTCTTTTTTTGCTTATTCATTACTCACCTTTCTTTATTAGCGTTGCTTTATTACCATAAATATACACTTTTTTTCTATCTTTTCTTACTGTCATATCTCTCTTCAACTGCAAGCCGTGATAAACAGGCTCAGGAACATACGCATTTAGCATAGAAACTGATATTCCTTCCACTTTAAAAGTAAATCGTTCATCACCAATTATATCACCTATTTTGAACTTAGCATTTGATAAAGCGAAGTTCCTTTGCAACAATTTTAAGGCTCTATGATAATCACACTCAATTTCTGCTAATTTATCTTGATATTCTACTATTGTCATTTTTCTTCCTCGTTGCAACTATGGCAGCTATTATAGCTATGATAAAAATAATTGATAGTACTATTAAAACTACTAAAACAGAAATCCAAATTGGAGAAATTACCCACCACCAACTCCAATCTATTTTATTAAGTAACTTTAATGTTATAAAAACAATTGTAAGTAATCCTACAAAACCAATTCCGCCACTTGAAGATGTTTCTTTGTTTACCATTTTATTTTTCCTTATTATTTAATAATCATCTGGAGCAGTTCTAAAAAGTAATATTGAGCCATCATCAACAAGCCCAACTATTTTTTCTCCGGTGGAACCATAACTTGCAATCCACAACGGAGTATGTATATCCATAAAAAAATCACCGCCTTTATACCCGGTAAAAGTATTATTCAAGCATCCTTTCACTTCTTCAAGCAGACTTCCTACAGTCCTTGTTCCTGGTTCTCTTTCAAAAGCCAAATCTGAATAATATCCCCTGTACGAATGAGGCTCAATAATATTTTCAATTTCCTTTTCTGCCGGAAATTTTTCCAATGTCGCTATAAGCTTTTCTATTGTCATTTGTGAAAGCGACCTTTGCGCTCTCAACCCTTTTGACATATCGTCAAAAAATTTCTGCATATCGTTCATTTTATATTCCTTTATTGATAATTAACTGAAATAAATTTTACGTCTTCACTTCTATAATCAGACTTCCATCTTTTAAATACGTGAGTATGTTCAGACTTTGTTTTGCCGAAATACAGTTCTTTTTTCTGCTCCCAAAATTCACCTTTTTTAATCCAGAATTTAACCTCATAGCTTTCTGAATAAAGAACGTGTTGATTTTTCTTAATCTCTTCAAATTTAAGTATTTGCCCCATTTAGTTTTCCTTATTATTTATTTCATCTTTCTGTACAGTAACTATTCCTTGCGGAATAAGATTTAAAAAATCATCTTCAGTAGATACTGATACTAAAGTTTCATTATTTGATATTTTTGTAAATGCTAAACTATGACCCGGAACAATCTTATATCTGACTTGGCTTCCTTTAACACAACGACCAATATTCTGCGCTAAAATATACTTTTCCCTCAAAAAGCCATTTGATGCCATTTAATTCTCCTCTTTATTACGTATTTCTATGAGTTCTCTGTAACTATTTATTTTGCTGACAAGAAAAACTCTTTCATCGCTGGTTAAAGTTAGATTCAAAATAGGCTGTGAATCTTCATAACGTACCTTTCGTCTTAAACCTATAGTAGCAATATGCTTGGATATATAAAGAATACTTTCATAATGCTTCTTTTCATATTTACCATTATTGTAAATATGCGAAGCCAAAATTTTTGCTACAGATTCTGCGGATAATTTAATGGTCTTTTCAGAGACAACTTTTGGAATTTTCACTTTATTTACCTTGTACTTTATTTTCTAATGATATGATCTTAACAC
>CAYWKX010000090.1:0-3386 GCA_964459185.1 uncultured Muribaculaceae bacterium
TGTCAATACATTTTCAAACCGGTCGAAATGAGACATTTTCAGACCGGTGCCCGCACATCATACCTACCAGCTGCTTTGCTATGCGTTTCAGCAAGAGTTGAATCAAATTCAGCGGCTTTTAATTCAGCCTCCTTCCCAATTTCTTTGATCTTAGAATACACACCCCCAGCGGATGTAACTAAAGTTTGGATATCTTTGAGGTCAAAGCCAAAAGTGATTAGCCCATATTTCAGGCTAACAGCATAGCAAGAATCCAACGCAAAGAGTATTCCTTGTGCACTAGTTTGAGTAAGTTCTTCCTGAGAAAAACTTCCTTTAATCTTGATCAACTCAGCTTGGAGCTCTTTATAAATGAATAGTGGTAAGTAAATTGCTCTTCTGTCACTGCTATAAAATGCAATCAAGGTTTTACATAGAAGATCGAAATTGGACAAGATGCGATCTGGATGCGATATCCCTGGCACATCGATTGATCTGAGTGGTTCAATCCGAGACGATAATTGATTCTGAATTTCATTTATCAAAGCGATCATTTCCTCAAGATCTTTTTCCATATACATCTCCTTTAATTTGTCTTGCCCACAATTCTTAATGTCTTTGCATAGTAAACGGAATTTTTCTACTGTACCAAACCGCAGCTTATTTTACACTATGTATCTCACTAAAAAAAATATATATCTTGTTCTAACTTTAATCCATTTGGATTAGAGTATCTACATGGAGACCATCACAGAAAATGGAATTTAACTCTTGGGAATGGTTGTCAAACCTTAACATACATTAAGGAAGTTTCTATCGATTATTACATCAAAAACAAATCAGGATCACCTCTTCGTGCGAAAGCAGTGAATATGTTAATGGTGATAAGACTAGTTCCCTGTACCTTGGCACTCTTTAAGGATTGATACTAAATGTCTTCAGATACTTCAACTTGTCTGATTAAACTCTATTGGTAATGTACTCATTTTCTCAACAGTCTCATTGATTTGTTTTACCAATTCGTTAATGTCATTAATTTTCATCCTTATAAAACAAAGAACTGTTCCATTCTTTTCAAAATCTTTATCTTTAAACATTGACTTGAAATGATTCTCAATTGACAGTTGATTCTCCAAAGTTACATTGTAAATATAAAAATGGATTAAAAATTCACCGTCATTATTTATTAGTACGACGATTTCCTTTTTCCCACTCCATTGTGTTACCACCATTCTAATTGCAACACCATTTGGACCCCAATTTTCTTTCTTCCATGATGTATTTAATCTATACTTCAATATAATTTCTTTACATTTTTTTCCAATAGTATCATAGAATTGTTCACGTAAATTAACAAGATTTGTTATCGCATTGTAATTTTTTGATACGAATTCAAATTCATTATCCATCATGTCTCCCTGAATTGACATTTTTGTTATGGAATCAATTAAATCCAATAAATAGAATTTCCATTTATTCTCAGTTAAATGGTAACGTGACTTTTTTAATTCTTCTGTTATGTTTGCAAAAAATACCTTATAAGTATATGTTTCCCATTGCTCAGCATCTTTAGCCTTATCCATTTCCTTTAATGATAGAATTACATATATTGGTTTTTTACCTTCAAATCTTTTACTTACATAGTCTTCATATTCTTTAAAAGGATTGTTTACTGATGCAAATACTTTATTTTCTATAACAATTACCACATTGTATAATTCTAAAATTAGATCAATTCTCTTACCACTTTTTGTTATTATCTCTCTTCGTGGAGGATATACTAATCGAATCTGATCAATGTCTAATACTGAATGAGGATTTCCGATGCAATTGATAAAACATCGTAAAAATAAGTCTCCAAAACCATGTTCTTCATCTGGATCAAAGTAAAATGCTAATAAATCAGACAACGGATTTTCAAAGTACCCTCTACCACCAATTTCATAAAATGTCTTCGATTGTTTTGGCGAGATAAATTCATGCGAATCATCAATAATTGGTTTCAACGTTAAAATGTCCACGTTACTACCTTTCCATCATGCTCTGTCAATAATGAAACCACATACGTTACACTTGTAAACTTTCTTTTTCATAATTAAAATATATCCAAGTAATCCACTTATTAAAGAAAGAATTCCAAGAATAATTGACAACCCTACTCCTAATCCAAGTGCAAGGGTATCACTACTACTTGACAGATAAACGACAACTGACAAAAGTGAAAATAGAATTCCTAAAATTGATGGAATTGCGATTATCCATCCTATTATGACAACTACACTTGAAAAACGGTTTATCTCAGTTCCGATCATTGTTTTTACACCATCACACGCTTTGCAGTTCAGATTAATGGTAGTTGAATACTTTTCAACTTCCATTCTATGTTCACATTTACTACATTTATATAAAAGTATCTTCCTCTTCAATTCTTTCCATATAAATATTCCCCCTATTGATGGAACAATTATTAATCCTTGAATTAAACTTCCACTAAAGACACCTGCAATAGCAATTAATACTCCAATTATAGACAAAGTCCCAACCAAAGCACCTACTGCAAAAATTGGTTTTGAATATTTATACCGTTTATAAGCTAACATTGATGCTTTTTCGTTACACTTCGGACAATCAAGATTTACAATATTACTGCCCATCCCAAACCTCTTTTTAGTAGATGTATTTAATGTTATTGTATAATGATAATAATTTGACTACTTTAATAAAGTAAAATATATCATTATTCAACTTGTTTTGCATTACTAGAAATCGGCCACCACTATTTCTTTCCTACCACTAAGGAGCTATTGATATAAATATTTCATTATAAGTAAATGACCTGATTGTCGAGCTATTTACATTGGCATATAATTGAATGTCTTCAAATTTTCAAATTGGTACACTAATTGCCACTGTTAAATAATGCAGTAAACATCAATTAACCAAAATTTTGGGGTAATCAATGAATGATTCCGTCAGTGATATTTTAACCACTGTTACATCACTTTCAGATCTCACATCATTACCGGATGTGGATATGTTCTGCATGCAGCTTATTAAAGACTCTAATACTGCTTTGTATCCAAGCGGTGCGGTACAGCTGCTTAAAACGTTTGTTAAATTCTGTATTTCAAACGAGTTGTATTCTTTCAGTCAACTTATTGCTCACATTAACTCAGATCCTAATAGTATCTGCAATCTGATTTGTAATGATCCAGAGCTTTTTCTTTTATGTAAATTTGTCGAGAGTGTCAAAACAATCAGCATGTATCTTCAGATATTTAAATTCAACTTATAAACTTCACTCATTTTCAAGGATTACCTATGCTCAAATACATTTTTATTGTACTTGTACTTGCTATGATTCAATTTGAATGTTCACCGTCTAAACCAAATGATAAAACTATTAT
>CAYWKX010000091.1:0-3300 GCA_964459185.1 uncultured Muribaculaceae bacterium
AATACTTTGTCAATATTTTTAGAATTTACCAATTCCATTAGCCGAACAATACCTGCACGTTCTTCATTTTTCCGACCACCACTTATTTTCTCTGAAATAGTTTCAACTATTTCATAATTCATTTCAATTGAATATTTGGTTAATTCGGAAATTTGGCGTTGATAGTCACCTGTCATTTTTGATACTCGTGTGAAGATTGCCACTCTTGTTGTCATATTGTTGTAATTATATCCTTAGTATTTAATTACAACAAAAATACGTTGTATCTTTATTTAATGCAAGGATTAAATTACAACATTTTATTTTTTACAACATTTTTCAGTGGTTTTAAATATTATTCAAGTCATATTTCAAAATTGCTAATTATAGTATGTAGTTTTGAAATAAATCTAAAACTAAATTAGTGCATACTATAATTAGCATTTGGCAATGATTTCGAAGCATAAAATATTAAATTTATTTGGTGATAATGTCAGAAAATACAGATTAAAACTTGGCATTTCTCAAGAAGAATTAGCTGTAAAAGCATGTCTTCACAGAACATATATTGGAATGGTTGAACGGGCAGAAAAAAATATTACACTTATCAATATTCAAAAAATTGCCAATGCATTAGAAGTTAAAATTGAAGAATTAATGAATGAACCCTTAACTTTTGGAAGTGTTTGTTCAGGCATTGAAGCTTCTAGATTATCTTTCAATACATTGCATTTTAATCAATTATGGTGTTCTGAAATTGCCGAATTTCCATCCAAAGTTTTATCTTTTCATTATCCTACTATTCCTAATATTGGTGATATCAATCTGTTACCTGGACTATTATTGCAAAATAAGGTTGAAGCACCTGACTTTTTATGTGGTGGTACACCTTGTCAAGCATTTTCACTTGCAGGTTGGCAGAACGGGCTTTCAGATAAAAGGGGTCAATTAACAATGAAATTCATTGATGTTGCGAATGCAATAGATGAAGTCCGAAAAAAAGAAAATAAAAAACCATCAATTATTTTGTGGGAAAATGTTGAAGGTGTTCTTAATAATGAAACAAATGCTTTTGGAAATTTTATTGCGGGATTAGCAGGTTTTAATAGTGAAATAATTGTACCCAAATGGACTAAATCAGGTTATTTAGAAGGGATTAAACGAAATGTGGCGTGGCGTGTACTTGATGCAAAATATTTTGGACTCGCACAACAAAGAAAAAGATTGTATGTATTAGCAGGTGGAAAAGAATTTCGTCCTGATCAAGTTCTATTCGAATATGGTAGAAAAAATATTTTAAAACATTTTAAATCAAATGATAATCATAGGATTGATGATTATACAAATAATAAAGTGTTTTTTAAGAACGGTTTTAAGTTTGAATTTTTCAGAGATTATACTGATTGTTTATATTCTGCCTACGGAAGCAAGTGGAATGGTAATTCAGGCGCATATAATGGGTCACTTTTCGTGGCTCAAAATGATAGAATAAGAAGGTTTACCCCTTTAGAATGTGAAAGATTGATGGGTATTCCTGATAATTATACCCAAGTTAATGGGAATAGCGATGTAAATCGTTATCAGGCAATCGGAAATTCTTGGGCAGTTCCAGTAGTTAATTGGATTGGCAATAACATAGATAGGTTCATTACGAACAAAGAAAATTCAATAATTGATTGGACAAAATTCGTTAACAAATCCAATAATAATCAGAATGCACATTTGTTTTTATTAGAAAGCATTACATTGATTAATAATTCTTTATATTTAAATTCTTCATCTATACCAAATATTCCACGATATGGACGAATTGAAGATGTAATACAGCCAGAAGAAATACCCGAAAAATATTACTTATCTGCTGAAGCATGTAAAGGTATCCTAAGAAGAAAGAAAGAATTAAATCAAAAAATGAACAGTAGACTTGAATTGTTGATGACGTTAAAAAGTAAGGAAGTGAAAATTTGACCGATCATCTATCATATGTGATTTCAATAAAACCATACATCTTATGATTGGATATACTTCAAATCCTTTTCAAACTTCAAATGTTTTGCTTCATCTAAAGTAAGACCAATAAATTCATCTTCATTAAAGGAAATCTCATCAGAATAAAATTCAAACAAGTCATATTCCTCACCGTTGCCTAGCCAAACTTTAACTGTAGGCATCTTATCGAACATTCCCTCAGGCATAGGTCTTGGATAAGATCCTATGTTGCATTTAACGATTACAGGATTGATATCTTTCATAGAATATGTTTAAATTTTGACAATAAAATCAAACTTAGTTATTTGTGTTTAATTCACCTAGTTTTTATAAAGCCAAAAGACTATTTAATAAGATATTTTTTAATTTGATTTGCAACATTATATGCAAGATTTACAGGTACTGCATTGCCAATCATTTTATAACCATAATCAAG
This sequence comes from uncultured Muribaculaceae bacterium, assembly GCA_964459185.1. Classification (GTDB taxonomy): domain Bacteria; phylum Bacillota_I; class Bacilli_A; order RF39; family UBA660; genus CAYWKX01. The sequence goes on from CAYWKX010000091.1 coordinate 2,405, forward strand.
TCTATCATATAAAAATATAAAATCATCGGGGAATCCCTGAATTCTTGCACATTCTCTAACTGTTAAACGTCTATAAAGATGTTCCATATTTGGCACGAAAATCTGTACATCTTTTTCTATTTTAATCATTTTAGGTGCTTGTGGATGTAACTGACATTGTCTGCCACTTGCTTGAACTGTAAATGCAGGTTCATCCCAAGAACGTACTCTATTTCTAGATAAGAAGATTGTAGAAAATTCACCAATAAAATATTCGTGATTTGGAATAATACATTTATCCCCATTAGTTTTGTTTTGTCTTAAAGCGGGTATTGCTGAATCTTTCAAATCATTAATAGCTTCAAAAAGTGTAAGTTTTTTCTTATTCGGAAATGGAAATTCAAAATCAGTAATATTTAAATCTTTTCTAAATCCTATATAGAAAATACGTTCTCTATCTTGTGGTACGTCAAATCCACTTGCATTTAATAATTTATGGAAAACATTATAACCTGCCATATCAAACATTTCAAGAATATTTGAAACTGCATCTGAATGTCTTTTAGCTAACATACCTGAAACATTCTCAGCAACAAAAAATTTTGGCATTTTGCTTTTTAGAATTCTTATATATTCATAGAATAATTGACCTCTTGGGTCTTCTATGCCACGAAGACTACCTGCTTCACTCCAAGATTGACAGGGTGGACCCCCGATAATTCCATCTACTTTATCAGGAAATTCAGATTCATTAATTTTTGATATATCACCTTCAATTAACTTTGTGTTTTTGTGGTTAAATCTATAAGTAGAAAATATTTTTTCATCATATTCATTTGCGGCAACAATTTTAAATCCTGCTTTTTCAAATCCTAAATCCATTCCACCTGCACCCGTAAAAAGACTAATCAAATTCA
>CAYWKX010000092.1:0-3261 GCA_964459185.1 uncultured Muribaculaceae bacterium
TGTATATAGATCTTATGTTTCAATGACTAAAAATGAAAATGATTATACATTAAAAGTTAATTTATCATGTAATGATGAAGAAGACTTCATAGTAGAAACATTAGGCTGTTATGATTATTGTGAAAAAGATATTTGTACAAAAAAAGAAGAAAAAATAACAGAATATCAATTTAAAAAAAGTTCCACTAAGAATATAACTTCTTGTGTATGTCCAAATGGATTTATACCAGATGGAAATAGATGTTTAAAAACAATATCAAATAAAGTTGATGCAACACCTGTATTTTCTTCAGGTTCACAAAAAGTATATGATGCAAGTGTAAAAATAGGAGAAACAAAGAATATAGAAGTTTCTAAAATAGTTACACCAGGAGGCACATCATATTCATGTCCAAGTGATTATAAACCATCAAGTGATAAGAAAAATTGTTCAAAAACAATAGCAGCAACAGTATCAACAAGTACATCATATTCATGCCCAAGTGATTATACACCATCAAGTGATAAGAAAAGTTGTACAAGAACAATAGCTGCAACAAAAAAGACTTCTACTAGTACTTCATGTACAACAAAAAAGACTACAGGAACTATAAGTAGTTCTAGTTGTACACTAGTTTCTGGTCAATGGGAAACAGATGATTGTAATACAGCTGGATGCCCTAAAAGAGTTTGGTATAATTATTATAAATGTTGTACTAAAACTGAAACTATATCATATTCATGTCCAGATAACTATACACCATCAAGTGATAAAAAAAGTTGTACAAGAACAATAGCAGCAACTGAAAAAGATACTTCTACATACTCTTGCCCAAGTAATTATACACCATCAAGTGATAAGAAAAGTTGTACAAGAACAATAGCTGCAACTGAGACAATTACTCCTACTACTTATAAATGTCCAACTGGGACTACAAGTTCTACTGGTAGTGGTGCAAGCTTAAAATGTTATGTTGCGAGAAAAGATCCTGATATTTATTATTGTGCAGTTAAAGATGATTTATTTGTAAATAAGAAATGTTATCATTATGAAGGTGGAAAATTCTTATACTTTAAGTGTCCAACAGGATATAATATAGATGGTACATATTGTTATAAACCATCAAGTGAATCAACTGAAAAAGTATGTAAAACTGAAACTAAAACAATTTACACATATAAGTGGAGTAAAGAAAAGACATTAAAGGGTTGGATTGCAACTGGTAAAACAAGAACAGTTAAAAAATAAAGATTAGATTTTATCTAATCTTTTTTATTGTTTTTTTATAATAAAACATTTATAATTAATTTAAGAGGTGTAAAATGAAAAAAAAATATTATGATATACTTAATGTAAGTGAAAATGCATCTATGGAGAAGATAAAATCTGAATATAAAAAATTAGTTAAAAAATATCATCCAGATGTAAATAAAGAAAAAGGAGCAAAAGAAAAATTTAAAGCAATACAGGAAGCTTATGAAGTTTTGTCAAATAAAAATAAAAGAAAAGAATATGATGAACTTGTAGCTAATAAAAAATATAAAGTTGCTAAATCAACATATTCAAATAAGATAAAAAATAATAATTTTGCCTGGAAAACTTTAATTGTTGTATTATTAGTTGCTTTTGCATTCTTAATAATGTTTACTGAAGATAAGCCAACAGATAATACTATAGAATATCCTAGTATATCCAAATGGGCAACAGAAACATTAGAAGATAAACCAGTTGTTACAGTTTTAGCATTAAGCACATGTGGTTATTGTAAAAGCTATAAACCTATTATAGAGCAATTAAAAGAAGAATATGATTTTGATTTATATTGGTATGAAGTAGACTCTTTAAGTGATGAAGATTATAGTACTTTAACTTCTAAATACGAATTATTAAATTATGAAGGTTCAGTTCCTTATACATTTATAACAAATAACGGAGAATTTATTGCTGATACAACTGGGGCAATGGAAGAAGAAGCTACTTTAAAATTTTTAAAAGATAATAAAGTTATTAAATAAAGTTTTTTGGAGTGGTATCTCGTATGAAAAAAATTATTTACATACTCATATTTATAGTATTGCTTGTTGTAATTAATAAATATTGTACTTCAAGTTACGAAATAAAATATGAAGTAAATAATTTTAGTGTGAGAACCACTTTTAAAAATGATAGATTTTATTTTGAAATAAAAGGTAAAAAAGTATTTAACTTGGATATATATGAAGAACGAAGATTTGAAAAAAAGTTAATAAAATCTATAAGTGTTTTTGAAGCAGATGATTATTACTGCATTTATCCAAATATTAAAAATATAAATACTTACCCTTTGTGTTATAAAGGCGAAGAAAATATTGATTATCATTTTATAGAAGATGAAGATTTCCAAAATTTTTACAAAATACAAATAAGTGAAAATAAAATAAATTATGAAGAAGAAAATAATTTTAAATTTTATAATAATTTAGATAAAAAAACTTTTATTGCCTTATGGAAATATAATGGCTTTTATTTAATGAATGATGGTGAAGTTGATAAAATAACTTTGTTTAAAAGAGATCAATATGATAATACTTTGTATGCTTTTATAAATAATTATTTATTAATTCCTAACTATAATCAAGAACATATTTTTAATGAATTTATTTTATTTAATTTAAAAAATGGTGATACTGAAACAATAAAAAGTAAATTTGATATAGATTATGATTCTTATGTAGCAGGAGCTTTTAAAAATAATGTTTATATTTTTGATAATAAAAATTTGAATTTATATGAAGTTAATACTAAAAAAAGAAAGATTAATTTAATTGGTAATGAAGAACAAGGATATGTTAAATTAGAAAAAGATAAATTTGTTGAATCTACTAAAAATGAGTATAAAAAAGATAAAATAACTTACTTTAATGAAGAAGGAAGTAATTATAAATATTATATAGAAAAAGATCATCTTTATAAAAAACTAAAAGAAAATAAAGAAATAAAAACTTTAATTTTTAAAGGAAACAATATAAAGATTTTGAGTGAATTTAAAAATAAATTATATTTTATATCTGAAGAAACTCTATATGAATATAATCCACTTGAAGGAGTAAAAGCAATATTTTATTATTTTGAATTAAACTTTAATGTTGATAATTTAATATTTATTTATAATCAATAACCTAATATAAGTATTTTCATATAATATTTTAGGTGATATACAATGTATATAAATGCAAATAGGCAATCATTAGAAACGCCTTATTATAGTTATTATGTGATACAAAGTGGGGATTCTTTATATA
>CAYWKX010000093.1:0-3223 GCA_964459185.1 uncultured Muribaculaceae bacterium
AAATAATTTATCCAATGTATATACCAAGTGGAACTTCATTTAAAGATGAAGAAGTAATAAAAACTGGAAATACTGAAAGAGTAATATTGACATTTACAGGTGAAAAGCCTTTCATAATGGTTGAAGAAGTTGCTAACGTGTCAAAAGAACATGAAGTAATTAATGCTCCAGGTGATTTAGTTTTTTATGAAACAATTTTAGGAAGTCTTACTGATACTTCTCTAAATTGGAATAAAAATGGAATAGATTATTATATAATAGGTCAAAATTTAACAGAAGAAGAAATCTTACAAATAGCATCTTCAACTTCAACAGTAGCTCTTACAAAATAGAAACTGATAGTTTCTATTTTTTTTATTCTTTGATATAATTTTTTATAGGTGAATAATATGAAAATATTTTTAATCAGGCATGGTGAATCTATTCAAAATTTTAATAGCACAGATATCCCTGATCCTGATGTTTATTTAACAGAAAAAGGTAAAAAACAAGCGAATGAAACTGCTAAAAAATTAAAATCATATCTTGTAAAAAATAAAATTGATATTTCGAATGCTAGAATATGGGTTAGTCCTTATTTGAGAACTGAAGAAACTGCTGATATTTTAAATAAAGAATTAAATATAAAATCAGTGTACAAAGATCCTAGGTTAGTTGAAAAAGATTTTGGTTTATTTGATGGAGTTGATAAAAGTAAATGGTCAGAAATAGATTCAGTTACATTAAAATCAATAAAAAAGAGGTATTCTACACCTAGAAGTCGTTTTTTTACTAGACTTCCTAATGGAGAAAGTCCATTTGATGTGTATAATAGAATTTCTAGTTTCATCGAAACTATACATCGAGATAATAAAGATCCTTTATTTATAGTAATGCATGGAGATACTATTAGATGTTTTATAATGAGATGGTTTCATAAAGACGTTTCTTGGTATTATGAAGAACCAAACCCTAAAAATGCTTCCGTTATAATAATAGATAAAAAGAAAGATAAATATTTTTATAAAACTATAATTTAAATAGAAACTAATTAATAGTTTCTATTTTTTATTTATGTTATAATTTAAATGGTGGTTTTGATGACAAATGTAAAGAATTTAATAATTGGGACTGGATGTTATTCAAATGTTAAAACAGGAAATACTGTTTCTGTAACTGGAGATGGAGGTAATGCTTGGAATTATTTTGGTCCAGCTTATAAAAAACTAGCTCCAAGTTTAAAGCTATATACTTATTGGAGAGATAATCCAGATAAACTTTCTAAAGAAGAATTAATTAATTATTATATACAAGAGTATTTTAGACATAGATTAGAAAATTTAGATTTAAATGATTTATTTCAAATATTTGAAGAAAGATTTGGAGATAAAATAATATTACTTTGCCATGAATTGCCTGGTGAGTTTTGTCATAGAAGAGTTATTGCTGGCTATATAGAATTAAAAACTGGCTTGTATATTCCTGAAATAGGAAATGATACTAATGGAAATCTAGTTTGTTATTCTCCAATTGATTATAAACAAAAATTAAAACTTTTATTAAAGTAAAAATATGATATAATTTCTATAGGTGATATAATTTGAAAAAAAATAAAAAGAAGTTATCTATGCAGGTAAGTGTTACTGATGAAACTATGAGTTTTTTTAAAACTATATTTATTGTATTTTCTTGTTTTCTTTTAATTTATGGTTTTGTTGTGGTATTGAATAAAAAAGGGGTTTTTGATAAAGGATATGAAGCTCCACAAAAGAAAGTAGCAGAAATATCATATGAATATATTTTAGCAGGAACTACATTTAATAAATTAGATAAAGAATATTATGTCGTATTTGATAGATTTGGATCTGAAAAAGAAAATATATTTTTAAAATACATATTAGATAGTACTTCTATAGAAATTCCTATATATAAAGTAAATATGAATTTAAAAATAAATGAAAAATATTTTAGTGACACTTCTAACCAAAAAGTACAAAAAGTGAGTGATTTAAAAATAAAAGATGTAACTTTAATAAAAATAAAAAATGGAAAGAATATTCTTTACTTAGATGATATAGAAAAAATAAAGACTGAATTAATTTTTTAATAAATAAAAAAAAGACTATTTAGTCTTTTTAATTGTTCTTATTTCTTTTGTAGATAATCTAACTTTTTTTCCTTCAACTATAGTTGTTTGTAAATTTACTTTTTGAGTTTTTTTAGTAGCTTTTAAAGAAAAAGGCCTATTATTACCACTCATATTCTTTCTTCCTGATACATTTCTAGCCATGTTTATTCCTCCTTGAAATCTCTATATAATTTATCACATTATGCTAATTAAGTCAATAATTTTATGTTATAATTATATTATGGTGATTCATATGCATTATGTTCCTTTAAACATAAAAACTAATTATCAATTACTTGGAAGTTTAATTAAAATTGATGAATTAATTTCTTATGCTTTAAAGAACAATATAGAAGCTTTAGGAATTACTGACTCTAATATGTTTTCATGTATAGAATTTTATAATGCATGTATAAAAAATAATATTAAACCTATAATAGGAACAGATTTAAAAATAAATGAAAAAAGATTTATTTTATATGCTAAAAATTTTGAAGGTTATAAAAATTTATGTAAGATTGTAACTGAAAATAATCTAAGTAATTTAAATTATGAGTTTTTGAAGAAATATAAAGAAAATATAATTTGTGTATGTCCTTTTGAATATATAAATAATTATGATAATTTAACTAGTATATATAAAGATGTATATATTTCTTATAAAAATAAAGAGGAAAAGAAAAATGCATTAATTATTTCTAAAAATATAGTATATTCTAAAGAAATATTATACTTTGATGAAGGGAACAGTGAATATTTAAAATATCTCTATATGATAAGAGATGGTAAAACTATAGATGATGAAATTAATTATACTTATGAATTTAAAAATTTTGATTTAAGTGTAGATGCGATAGATATAGAAACTACTTATGAATTTAATAAGCTTATAAATTTAGAATTTCCAAAGTTTAGCTTTAATTTACCAAAATATAGTGATAAAGATTCAACTCTATTACTTAGAAGTTTATGTAAAAAAGGAATATTAAAAAGATTAAATGGGGAAGTATCTAAAAATTATTCAGATAGACTTCTTTATGAACTTAGTGTTATAGAAAAAATGGGATTTGTTGATTATTTTTTAATAGTTTATGATTTTATTTTGTATGCTAAAAA
>CAYWKX010000094.1:0-3131 GCA_964459185.1 uncultured Muribaculaceae bacterium
CAGTTGCTAGTTATGCTGATGCTATTGTAATTAGGCATCCGAAGGAAGGAGCCCCTAAAATAGCTAGTATGAATTCTAATGTTCCTATCATTAATGCGGGAGATGGAGGTCATTATCATCCTACCCAGACATTGACAGATTTATTAACAATATATAAAGAAAAGGGTAGATTAGATAATTTAAAAATAGGTTTATGTGGGGATTTAAAATTTGGAAGAACAGTTCATTCCTTAATCAAAACTCTTACATATTACAATAATATATCATTTGTTTTTATATCTCCTTTAGAGTTAAAAATACCTAATTATATTAAAGAAACAATACTTCTTAAAAATAAAATTGAATTTATTGAAACTGATGATTTAGAAGAGGGTATTAGTGGGTTAGATATTCTTTATATGACCCGTGTCCAAAGGGAAAGATTTTTTAATGAAGCTGATTATTTAAGATTAAAAGACATTTTTATATTAGATAATAAAAAATTATCAAAAGCAAAAAAGGATTTAAGTATTATGCATCCTTTACCAAGAGTTAATGAAATTGATGTTGAAGTAGATAATGATAAAAGAGCAGTCTATTTTAAACAAGTTAAATTTGGTATGTATGTTCGAATGGCTTTAATGTTAAAATTATTAGGAGTTAAATAGGAGGTATTATGTTAACCATTAGTTCTATTAAAAAAGGAATTGTTATTGATCATATCAAACCTGGGAAAGGAATAAATATTTTTAATTTTTTACAACTCGATAAAGTTGACTACCGGGTTGCCCTAATTATGAATGTTCCTAGTAAAAAGATGGGCTTTAAAGATATTATTAAGATTGATAATAATATTGATATTGATTTAGATGTTTTGGGATTAATTGATCCTAATATTACCATTAATATTATTGAGGATGAGATTATTTTAAATAAATATAAACCAAATATTCCAGATAATATTGAAAATATAATTAAATGTAAAAATCCAAGATGTATTACTTCAACTGAAAGAAATATTAATCATAAATTTAGATTAATTAATAAAGATACTAGAGAATATCAATGTGAATATTGTGATGAAATTATTAATGTTGATAATTTACTATAATAAATAATTCATATTTCTTCCTTTTAATCATATTCTTAATTGAAAGGAAAGATGAATATGAAAAAAATTATACCATTTGAAAAAGATTTAATATTTAAAACAAGAGTATCAGAAGTAACTTCAATATCATTAGAACATTCTCTAGATTTTGTAAACGAAGATGAAATAACAGGAGAGTTTCTTATCTCGGGTGATTATAAGATGACCGAGGGAAGTATTAATAGAGAAGACTTTTTCTTTAGATTACCATTTGATATTGTTTTAGATTCTAGATATGATAAGAATAATATTGTTATTGATGTAGATGATTTTTATTATGAAGTTATTAATGATGAGATTTTAAGGGTTAATATTGATGTTTATGTGGAAGGTGAACCCATAATTGTAGAAGAGACAAAGATAGATGAGCCTATTATTGAACCCATTAATAATGAAGAACATTTAGATGATATTGAAGTAGAAATTGATGATGAAGACAAAAGAATGGAAATAAAAGTTGAAGGTGAAGATATCGAAATTAATGTTCCTGAGGTAAATTTATTTGATAATCTCGATAGTAAAGAAACATTTGCAACTTATCATGTTTATTTAATGAAAGAAGAAGATACAATAGAAAAAATAATTCTAAAATTTAATGTTACTAAAGAAGAATTAAATAATTATAATGATTTAGAAAATATAAAAGTTGGAGATAAATTAATAATACCTACCAATCACAATGAATAGTTTAAGGGAAATACTAAATACTAATAACTACAAAAGAATTACATTAAAAAATAATGTTAAAATCATTGATACTGATGAAGGTTCTTTTGTCATAAAAAAAAATACTAATAAATTAGATAATACTTTTAAATATTTAAAATCAAGGGCTTTTGATTATTTCCCGGAAAAAATTTATGATGTTAATGACTATGATATATATGAATATATTGAGGATATTAAAGAACCACAAGAACAAAAAATACTAGATTTAATAAATTTATTATCTTTATTACATAATAAAACAACTTTTTATAAAGAGGTTGATATTGATAATTATAAAGAAATATATGAAGATGTTCTTAATAAGTATAATTATTTGTTAGGATATTATGAAGATATTATTTCTTTAATTGAACAAAGTATTTATATGGCGCCATCCTCCTATTTAATTGCTAGAAACATTAATAAAATATTTGCTAGTCTTAATTATTGTAAAATAGAAATAGAGAAATGGTATGATTTGGTCAAAGATAAAAGAAGAATAAGATATGTAAACATTCATAATAATTTAAAGATAGATCATTATATTAGAAAAGAAAAATCATATTTTATTAGTTGGGATAAAAATAAAATAGATATGCCTATCATGGATATTCTAGTTTTATATAAAAATCATTATTTAGATTTTGATTTTATTGATTTATTAAAATATTATGAGAATAGATATCCTTTACTAGAAGAAGAAAGAAAATTATTATTTATTTTAATGACTCTTCCCGAAAAGATTGAATTAAATGATAATGAATATAATATGTGTATAAAAATTAGGAAGTTTATAGATTATATCTATAAGACTGAAGAATTAATATTAAATTATGAGCAAGTAAAAAATACTAATTAAGAAAGCTAATTAGCTTTTTTAATATCCAAAAATAGTCCAAAATGCTATACAAATTAATGAACAATAAAGAATAAGTAATATAATAACATTAGAAAAACAGGGTATAAATAATGTTAATAATAATTGATAAAAAATAATAATAATTAGAACTAAACTAATAACAAAGCAAAACAATCTCCATCCAAGACATAACCCTAAAAAAGCAATAATTTTTCTAAACATAATTTCCACCTAGTATAATATATTCTTTTTTTATAAATGAGTGAAAATATTAATTTATTGTTATTACCATAAAATGGTATAAATTATAATTATTTCTATGTAAGCCTTGTTAAAAATATATTATTATGTTAAAATTGATATAGATAAAGGATAAGTTAGTATGATTAAAAAACAAAAAAGATTATTATTTATACTTATAACGATGTTAGTGTT
>CAYWKX010000095.1:0-3111 GCA_964459185.1 uncultured Muribaculaceae bacterium
GACTCGTATGATTGCTAACAACATCGAGCGGTTCCTTTATGGCTCGCTGTATATGATTGACCGCAGGTTTGCTGCTATCCCGAGCATGATGCCGCTGCTTAACCAGTTAGCTTGGTATGCATGTATACGCGGCGCGCTGGTTTGTAGAGCCTTGGTCAACCGAGACGAAGACACAAACAAAACTATAGTGGACATAACCCCTTGGGATATCTACTCAACCTGCTATGGTGAGGGCAAGAACGGGCTTAAGTGGGCAGTGCACACGCGGTACATCTCGCCCGAAGAAGCCATGAACACCTATGGCATTGAGTGCAATGAAGACAACGGTCTGGGTGTTCCGGTTATAGATTACTGGGATGAGAAGAAGTATGCCGTGTTTGTTAACAATAAAGAAGCAGTACCATTCACAGACCATGGCATTGGGCACTGCCCGGTGTTTGTAATCAATGTGCCAGACGCACCTATTACCTACCAGAACAATCAGCTTTCTCCGGGTGAGCACAGTGGAGACAGCATCTTTGCTGCCAACCGCGGTATCTATCCGATGCTCAGCAAAACCCTGTCAGACTACCTCACTATGGTTCGCCGTGGTGTAAAGGTTCCTATTGGAATCTGGTCAGCAGGTGGCGAACGTACCATTGACGAGGACATCTTCCAAGTGGAGAAGGCAGCCTACATCCCGATGGATAGCACTAAAGGTGAAAAGGTTGAACCACTGCTCAAGGAATCCATGCCCCAAGACGGTAAGCTCGTAGTTGACATCCTGCTCGCGGACGAACAGCGTGGTGCTTTCCCGCACGTAGCCTATGGTAACGTAACCACAAGGCTTTCCGGGTTTGCTATCAGCCAGCTGCAGGCCGCTTTGCAAACAACTGCCGAACCGTACTTCCAGTGCATTGAAGAAATGTTCAGGATAACAGCAGTGTCGCTCATTGACCAGTTTGTCAACGGCGGCTTCGCTGAGATTGAAGTCCGGGGCAGAACTAGCAAAGACCAAGCCTTCGGGTTTGTAAAGGCTGTGAAGCTCACACCGGCTGACCTTAGCACAGAGTTCTTCCCTGAAATTAAACTGACTGCTGTACTGCCCAAGGATGATGCGCAGAGCTATTACCTCGCCCGGTACGCAACCGAGGGTGAGAATCCGCTGCTCTCGATGAAGACAGCACGAACAGAAATTGTTGGCCTGCGTGATGCAGACCTTGAAGACCAGAGGGTACAGTATGAGTTCTCCAATAACCTGCCGCTGGTGCGGCTGTATAAATCGTACATCGGCGCTATCAATGACGGTAGACCGGACATCGCGGAGAACATCAAAGGACAAATGATGCAGATGCTTGGAGGTACCCCTAAACAGGGTACCTCTCAAGGTGTTCCTCGAGACCAGCTTTCGATGGCTGCTGGTGCTACCCCGGGGGCAGGGATACCGTCCGGTGAGACTGGTATACCCTCAACCATAATGCCATCTGAATCTTTGGGTGGAATGCCCGGAGGCGCTATAGCCTCACAGGAGAATTAAATGGCAGACATAAATAAATTTTTAGCGCGTGTAAGAGCTAAATATCCTATTGCAGTAGTTAAAACTCCTATAACTTCTAAACGGGATAGAGCGCCTGGGATAGATGAATATTTAGACTATCCTATATTAAATGAGTTTAAGTCTTGGCTTGCTTCCAAACATGGGGTAGATGAAAAGTATTTTCAAATGTCTTTTTATAAAGATACATATCTTGATGAGATGTTTGATAAGTACGCAGAAACTATAGGCTTGAAAAAATGGGATAAGAATTCTGTTACATCTGCTCAAATAGAAGCATTTAATAATGCTCCAAACCCCGAAGATAATGATAGGTGGATTGAGTTTGTAAAAAAAGAACTTGCATTTGATGAAGATGATAATATTTATTCGAGTGCATTGTTAAATAGTTTAATTCTTAATATTCCAGATTATATTTCATGGTTAAGTTGGGATAATGATATAGCTGGTATGGTTAAACCAGTTCTTACCAGAGATATATTTACAGCAGCAGCAAAAGATGAATATCTAGAAAGATTAGATAAATTTCTAAAAGCTACTAGAAGCCCAAGCGAAGCTATTGATGAATACAGAAGAATACATGAGCATGTAGTAGCTGGTGATTATGAGACCAAGCTATTATCTGATTTACCATATTGGTCTAAATTAGATTCATGGGAGTCTACTAATGTTGAGTTTCAGCAGAGCCTACCTACTCTATTAAAAGAATATCATTCCGCAGTATCCCAAGGTAATATGATTGCTCCAGAAGAAGTTTTCAAAGAAGCTGGAATAGATTGGACTATGCTTAGTCCTGAGTGGCAGAAGCGGTTTTTAGATACGTATAGCAAAGCACAAGAAAGGATGTACACTCTTGACTTTGTATCTCGGCAGAACACGCAAGATGAAAATAACAGAGCTATGCAGGAGTATGTCAGTAATATCGAAGACTACAAGACAGCACAGCTTAGGCAAACTGTTGAAGTAGACCTCATGGCTGCTGCAGAACAGCAATTATTGGAAAACTTTCAGCAGCCAGCCGGGTCTGTACTTACTGATAAGCAGGTTAGCGATTCATTTGAAGATGCTATAAAGGACATGTCTCCCAATCAGCAAGCGTATTACAGGGCAAACAAGGATGCATTGCTGAACAAGTTTGCTGGTACACAGGAGTACAACCAAGCTGTTAACTCTTGGATGGGTGTAATAAATCAAATGTTAACTCCTTCTATAGAATACCAAGTAAGTTTAGCTGAGGGTCACAAAACGACACTAGAAGATTTTCTTGCTAGAGAAAAAGCTGCACTGGATACTCTTAATGAACAGAATACTTGGCGGCAACAGCGTGGTGAAGAAGAAGCTAATCGCGTGTTTGATTACTATATGGATGGTATGTCGCCAGAGCATATAGAATATATGCTTGTGTCCGGTAACAGAGGAAATTTTGATAAAGCTATGCAAGAAGCTAATTTGGCTAGGGCGGGGTATCAGCCGATAGATACTTCAGGTGTGCAGGAGCGTATAGACTATCTTGAGAAAGGATTAGCTGATACAGATGTGTTCCTTGATTTCTACAAAGACCATCGCTCTGAACCTAT
>CAYWKX010000096.1:0-756 GCA_964459185.1 uncultured Muribaculaceae bacterium
TTTTTTTCTATCTGTTAATTCTAATTTATTTGTTATATCTTTACCATATAAAAACACTTCACCTTTTTCATATTTTATTAAACCTACCACGCATTCACTTAATGTGGTTTTTCCACTACCACTTTCGCCTACAATACCTAAGATTTCACCTTCACACAGATGCAAACTAACGTTGTTTAAAGCTACAATACTCTTTTTTTTAGATAGTGTATATTTTTTTTCTAAATTATTAATTTCTAATATTCTTCTATTCATTTATTATCTCCACCTAAAAAACATTTAATTATGTGATTTTTATTAATAAAAACATCTTGTGGTTTTGAAATCATACAACTTTTAGACTTAATAGGGCATTCTTCTAAAAAGCAACAAAGATTTTCGTTTAATTTATTTTCTGCTCTATTCAGATGTTGACTTAAAATTTTTATATCATTGTTATTTAATGATATTGAAAATAAGATTTTAGAATATGGATGCACAAATTTTTTCTCAATCACTTCTTTTTTTGTTAATTCTTCAATTTTTTCACCTTTATACATAACTATTATTCTATCACATAAAGAGCTTGCAAGTTGTAAATCATGTGTTATAAATATAATACTACTTTTATTTGTTTTTTGCCATGTTTTTAAGCAACTAATTATTTGTCTTTGCGCCAATACATCTAATGAAGTAGTTGGTTCATCGGCAATTATTATTTTTGGTGTGCATAATAGTGCCATTGCAATAACTATTTTTTGGCATGTTCCTCCAGAT
>CAYWKX010000096.1:766-3065 GCA_964459185.1 uncultured Muribaculaceae bacterium
AATGCTTCTTTTGCCATATTTAATGCTACTTTTTTAGAAATATTTTGATGACTTCTTATTAAATCTATCATTTGTGTTTTTATTTTAAAGACAGGATTTAAGCTGTTTGTTGGATTTTGAAATATCATGCTTACTTCTTCGCCTCTAAAATTTTGAAGTTCTATATCAGTCATTTCAAAAACATTTTTATTGTTATATAAGATTTTCCCAGTATTTTTAATGTTTTCAGCACTGTTTAAATTTAATATAGATGATACACTAATACTTTTACCTGCACCAGATTCCCCAACAACACCTAATATTTCTTTAGCATATAAACTAAAACTCAAATCATTAACAGCGTTTATTCTAGTTTTTTTATCATAAAAACTTATCGATAAATTCTGTATTTTTAATATCTCCTTTTTTATTTTAATCACCAACCTTTTTTATTTTAACATCAAATGCATCTCGCAATCCATTACCAATATAATTTAAAGTAAAGATTAAAACTATAAGCATCAATATTGGCTCAAGTAACAAATATGTACCAGAATAAATTTTGTTCAAACCTACGGATGATAATTCTCCTAATGATGTTAACGGAGTATTTATACCAAGCCCTAAAAATGATAAAAATGATTCTAAAAAAATCACTGTTGGAATTTGTAAAAATGTAATAGTAATAATAGTGCTTAAAGAGTTTGGAAAAATGTGTTTTAAAATTATTTGAAAATTATTTTCACCAGCAACTTTTGCAGTTTTTATATAATTTAAGTTTTTAATATATTTTGCCTGACCTCTTACAATTTTATATATACTTGTCCAATAAATAAAAGTAAAAGCACAAAAAAGGCTTATTAATGGGGCTCCTATTTTATATATAAACATCGGAAATGATTCGCCTAGATGATTATTTACATAATTTAATAATATTGGTTTAAAAATTGTTGATAGTAATATTACTATTAATACATCTGGAACACAAGTAACAAATTCTGACATTTTCATTATTATAGCATCCGTTTTTCCACCATAATATCCACCAATCAATCCAAGTGTTCCACCAATTAACAATGAAATAAGACTAGCTCCTATTCCAATAATTAATGAAATTTGTGTCCCTTTGCTGATTCTTGCAAACATATTTCTTCCAAGATTATCTGTACCAAAAAGAAATCTTTCACAATTAATTTGGCATTTTTCTAATGGTTTGATGTTTTCACATCCCTTAATTTGTTCATCATAATTATATTTAGCAAGCATATTACCAAATGTTACATATAATAAAACTATTGACAAAATAATCAAAAAAACTATATTACTTTTTCTTAAAAAAAATCTTTTGAAAGAAGATGTTATATAATTATTAGATTTCATTTTATACTCCTTATTCTAGGATCTACAAGATGCTGTAAAAAATCCGTAAAAAAATTAAGCGTTATTGTAAAAATTAAGAACACCAAAGTAATTCCCATAATTAACGGATAATCTAAACCTATTATACTTTTTACAAAACATCTTCCTAAGCCAGATATATTAAATATTGTTTCTATCGCAAAACTTCCCATCATGATATTTACTGAAATTGATCCTAAATATGAAACTACGGAAATAAGCGAATTTTTTAGCATATATTTATATATTATTTTTTCTCTTGAATATCCAAATGATCGAGCAGTTGTTATATAATCACTTTTAGAAATATCAATCATAGAATTTCTAACAAGTTTAGTTATATAACAAATTGGATATATTGATTGTGATAAACAAGGCAATATATAGTGTTTCCAAGTTTCTAATCCTAATGTTGGTAGCAATTTTAAAGTCGCTCCAAAAATAATTAGTAATATAGTTGCTATAATAAAACTTGGAATAGTTATTCCTATTGAAGTTAATACATTCAAAAAAGCATCAATTTTATTATTAAAAGCACTTATACAACCAAAAAACAATCCCAAAGTTATTGAAAAAACTAAAGAAATAACTCCTATTTTCATTGATACTGGTAAAAAGTTTTTAATTATTACTAATACTTCTTCGTTTTTTTGAATTTTATAAGATACCCCCAAATCACCTTTGATTAAGTCTTGATACCATGTTAACATTTTTTTACCTATAGGTTGATTTAATCCGTATTTTTCCTCAATTTTCTCTTTTATTTCATTTGATACTCCAACATCTGTCATAAAAGGCCCACCAGGTATGAAATTCATAACTAGAAAAGTAAAAGATAATACACAAAAAACTATTAAAGATAATTTTATAATTTTTTTTAGAAAAAATTCCATAATATCTACATTCACTTTCATATTTATTT
>CAYWKX010000097.1:0-3051 GCA_964459185.1 uncultured Muribaculaceae bacterium
ACAACGGCGCCTTCCGCAGCCGCGAACCAGCCAAGGCGTTCTTTGTGGATGTATCAGACCAACTCAATACGCCAACGGTCATTTTTGCTGGCAAGTTGCTCGCCCGCGTGGGGCTGGCCACCAACAAACCCGCCGAGTTCATCGTGCTGAGCATCAGTCAGGACACCCGCGCCCTCGAAGCCGAACTGGCCGCAGCTGGCGTATAAAAGGAGGAGCACACCATGGCAGTCATTGGAAAGCCCCGCAGTTTTCATAAAAAGTTTAAGTTCATCATCGAAATCGACGACATCGGCCACGCCGGTTTCCAAAAGTGCAGCGAGCTGTCGGTAGAAGTCGCCAACGTCCAGTATTTCGAAGGCGGCTCCCTCATTCCCAACAAAAGCCCCGGCCGCATGACCTTCGCCGACGTCACCCTGGAACGCGGCGCCACTAAAGACCGTGACCTCTTCGACTGGTTCCAGGACGTCGCCAAAACCGCCAGCGGCCTCGGACTTAATGATGTCGAATACAAACGCAACCTCGACATCGTCCAGCAGGACCGTAAGCTTTCGGTAAGCCTGCAATAGCAAAAAAAAATTACAAAATTTTATTTTCTTTGATGGTTGCTATAGTTTGGCGGAAGTTCCAGGGCATCCAGTTTATATTGACACGGATAACTGCATGAGCCTTCCGGATATCACCGAAGGAGAATGGGCGGCGCAGAGGGAGCTCATCAAACAGTGCGCGGAACTCGCGACGGATGAAGAAGAATACAACAACATGGGATGCAACAACACCCTCATCGGAAATCCGCCTCCAGCAAGCGCGCCTGCTTGTGCGGAGTTTCCTGACGACAACACTGCGGAACCGACTTCGGAGGAACCGTATAAAATCGGTTCAGTCCAGGATTGTGTACTGACCCGGGCAACCCTTGACGCAGACGGTAAACCTATCCTCTGCGAGAAGAACAGTGATTGTCAGGGTGGAGACGTCTGCGGCAAGGTAGGTTTCTGTTGCTACACGGACAGCCCTACAGGTGAGTGCGTAAACGATGGCGTGAACTGTGCTCTTGTTGAAACCGGTCAGCAAAGCTGCGCCAATCATATGATCTGTCAGGCAAGTCAGGTATGCGGTAAGGCGGAGGGCGATCAAGTCGCTTGCTTTGAGCAAACCTCCAATCCTCGTTGCGAAGAGATCGTTGAATGTGAAGCGCAGGATGAGTTGGGCAACGACACGGATCATCGTTCCGACCCGGCGGAGTTAGCACCGGAACCTGTACAAGCAGCGGATCCCGGCATGTTCCCCCATCAAATCGACGATGATTTGGAGGAAGGCGACACGGAAACCGAGATACCGGATATCGACTCGGATCCCTGTCCAAACGACAAGGACACAAACGGCAATTGCACTGCCGGACAAATCCACAAATGGTGCTCTTATGAAGCTCCGGACATGCCCGAAGCCGTAGATGTTACCGACAAGGAGGATAGGCATTCGAAGGCGAGCTCAGAGGATGCGTCGTCTGAAAAGACCTCGAGTTTCGACTTTGACCCCAATTTCAACTGGATTTACGACATTAAGCCGGGTCCGCTTGGAATCCCGAAACCAAACCTCGGTGTCTCCGCCGGAGTCACAGCAACAGCTAAGATGAAAAATCTATTCGGCGGCAGCGGCGAAAAGACCGCCTACCTTATAAATATCGCGTTGTCTCTGCGCCTCGGCCTGGATCCGGAAACGAACCTCTGCGGGTTAACCAGCAAGAATCCAGATGGTTCTGACTCAGTAGTTCAGGTTTTGGGGTTGGACTTTTTGCCATACCTCACTCACGCCGCCGAATACATCGGCACAACAACCAAAACCTTACGCCGCGCATTCGAGCGGGGACTCGTTCAGGCGCTGCATCCTCTGCCCGACGGCCCGTGGGTCTTCGAAAGAAAAGAGCTCGACCGCGTCCAAAACCTGTTCAACGGAAGACGACTCAGAGACCCCGCGGGACCAACGGTCGAACAGTTGAATCTTGTAATTCCAACAACATAGCGAGGTGAAGTACTGTGAAACCCAGTTGTAGTATTTTTTGTACTCGTTGAGATACCACTGGAGCTCGTCAACCCCGCTGACTCTCACGTGGTTGAGGATCTCTAAACGTACAGACTTTATTGCTCTTTCCGCTACTCCATTGGCATTCGGAACCGCCGATGGGGTTCGGCGTTGATCGATCTCGAGAACGCGTAGTTGTCGTTCAAATTGGCCATGGAAGACCGTGCCGTTGTCGTTGATCACGATGCCGGGCTTCCGGTCTTCCCTCGACATGGCGGCGGAAAATGTTTTCATGGTCCACTCCGAGCTGGGCTCCCATCCGTCGTAGGCGGTGAGGTCGATGATCTCGCGGGTGTAGACATCGATGACGAGAAGCACATCGAGCCAGACACCTTTGGCAGTCCTCTGTGTCAACTTTCCTCTTGACAGGTTATAATATGTGCTTCTACGTTTGTTCTAGGAGAAAATTATGAAGAGACTGTTATTGCTTTGTGTTTTTATACTTTCTTTGTGGATCATCGGTTGTGAGGATGAATATGGTGCTTGCATATTTTCTGGAGGAATAACAGGAAACGCCAACTGTTACGAGAGATACTCCGAAGATTGTCCTACGAGCCAGGACGGCATTGACTATGACATAGAGTTTCATCCAAAGAAGACGTGTGACGATTTTGGATTGGAGAATAAGAGTGAAAAGGAATAGCAGGAATTTCTTCGTGGTCTTACGGGGATACTTCTGTCATCTTGCTTCATGTTTTGGGAGCGTAGTGAGACGGCCGGAGATACTTCATTGTTTCGGTCGTGGCGTATTTCTCCGCTTTTTTTCTAATGTCTCGCCCCTGCTCCACAAGCTCTCTATCTGTTAAAGGAGTTGTTTTATCATGGATTATATGGATAATGAGTTTCCTTACAAAATTATAAATTTATAAAAAGAGGTATTAGATTTTTATATTATTCACACTATAGATTGTTTTTTCTATGAGAGTGTCCTATATTTAGTTGAAATATGAAGTGACCTCCTTAAACTGGCAGGTT
>CAYWKX010000098.1:0-3024 GCA_964459185.1 uncultured Muribaculaceae bacterium
ACTTTAACTATATTTATACTTGAATGTGGCCGATTTTCTTTGGCCCCCTGAAGGAGCCTTTGAGGCTCCACTTTTTTTGGTAGAAAAAATAAATACTACTCTTAATCAGTGGGTCGTGGGTTCAAGCCCCTCAGGGGACACCAATGAATACAAAGGGTTGTGAGAAATCACAATCTTTTTTCATGTCTAAAAAGACTGAAAAACCGCCATTTCGCCACCATTTATAAAATATAAAAATTAAAACAAAACTTTCTAATAATTATTGACATCACTAAATTTTAAACATATAATACATATAGATAGTTATCTATATGATGAGCATCTAATGAAAGAAGTGAAATTATGAAATATAATTATGAGGAATATGCTTTAATTTTTAAGACTCTAAGTGATGTGACAAGATTAGAGATTTTAGCAATGCTCTCAGATAATGAATTATGTGCATGTAAAATATTAGAAGAGTTTAATATAACTCAGCCAACGCTATCTTATCATATGAAGATGTTGACTGATATAGGCCTTGTTAATTCTATTAAAGATGGTTCATGGGTAAAATATTCAATCAATAAAAAGAGAGAAGAAGAATTATTTAAATTTTTATTATATTTATTAAACGAAAACTGTCCTTGCAAGGTTGGTGAATAACTATGAATATTATTAATGCTATTTTTTCATTTCTTAACAATCTGTTTGAAACAAGATTGGTATCAGGTGAATTATTGGTAATACTCATAATGGCAAGTCTAGTCCATACTATATGTTCTTCCCATAGTTTACGAGTAAGATTGTTTAATTCTAAAAAAGATAATTTATAAACATTTAATTGGTTAATATTTGGTGTAAAAATGCCATAATTTCTGTCTAAATAATAATTATTATACATAATATTCCTCCTTTTTATTATATGGTATGAAAAAGGTCTAAAATGGTTATATAAAGAGGGATATAATATATAGATAGGTGTAAAATAACTGTCTATTCGTAATATTATTTTTTTCTTGCTATTTAATTATGATATAATGTTATTGGTGATAAGATGAAAGTAGAAAATAAAAAAATAATTGTAACAGGTGCTGGTAGTGGAATTGGTAGAGAGTTAACTTTACAATTACTATCAAAAGGAGCTTATGTGGCTGCCCTTGATATTAATGGACAAGAACTTGAGATAACTAAAAAAATGGCTAATGATAATGAAAAATTATCTTTGTTTACTGTGGATATTACTAATGATGATGATATTAATAAATTTAAAGAAAAATGTTCTAATGTAGATATTCTGATTAATAATGCTGGAATTATTCAGCCATTTGTTAATTTTGATAAACTGGAAATGAATATAGTTAATAAAGTAATGAATGTTAATTTTTTTGGACCACTTAAGTTAACAAAATTATTTATGCCAGAACTTAAGGCTAGGGAAGAGGCACATATTGTTAATGTTTCAAGTATGGGAGGTTTTTTTCCATTTCCAGGGCAAACAATATATGGTGCTTCAAAAGCTGCCATTAAGTTATTTACTGAAGGAATTTATGCTGAATTATTAGGTACTAATGTTCATGTAACTTTAGTTTTACCGGGAGCGGTTAATACTAATATTGCGAAAAACTCTCTAGGAGAATTACCGAAGGGAGAAAGTAGTGGTTATAAAATGCTTTCTGCTAACAAAGCTGCTTCAATAATTATTAAAGGTATTGAAAAAAATAAATTTAAGATTTATGTTGGTTCTGATTCAAAAATTATGAATTTATTATATAAGCTTAATGATAAAGTAGCAATAAAATATATTACTGAAAAAATGAATAAAATAAACCATTAAATGGTTTATTTTTTTATTAGTTTTCTTATTTTTGAGGGTTTACCAGTTATAATGGATAAGTTGTCTGTTTCTTGATTAAGTAATTTAATTAATAATTCTTTTTGTTTGTTTGTTAAATCAATCGGAGGTTCTAAAATTAATTTATGAGTTTTAATAATCTCTAAATATTTAATGTTAGGTAATTCATAAGGATTAGTTATTAAATAATTAGAGTTTGTTGACGAATTTATCTTGAAAGCATATGATATATTAATTTTATTTAATTGATATTGTAGTTTTGGACTATCTGCTTCGATAATTAAATGGGGAGTTAGGGTTGCTAAATAAGAAATATTATTAAGAAGGCAAGGGTAATTCTCAATTAATTTTTCATAATCAAGACATCTTATTAATAATGTTTTATCAGAAGACGGAACATCATCAATACTAAAAATAGGCATATCTGGAGCATTAGAATATCTTAATTTATTATTTAATATACCGTTTACATATCCTAAATATACTCCTCCACATTTGGTATCGGTTATTATTTGTTTTAATTCTATTTTATTTTTATGACTAGCATTTCTTATTATCATAAATACCTCTTATAATTATTATAGCATAAAAAAAGAAAACCTCATGGGGTTTAATCTTTTTTAAATTTTTCTAATTTTTCATTTATTTCAGTGGTGTTGCGCCAGATAGAAATTAGAATTAATGAAAATTCATATCCTAATCTAACAATAATATTGCCAATGATTAGATATCCTAAGAATAGGGCAAAGTTATTACCAATTAACTCAAAAGATGATAAGGTTATGTAGATAGTTATAATTAAATAAGTAACTTTTAAAATTTTTTCAATTAGAAGTTTTTTGAACATTAAAAAATCTATTAATTTTTTCTGCCATCCTTTATAATCCTTGATGAAATTTTTATTATTAAGAATAACATATAAAAATATTCCTCCAAGAATGGCCACAACTAAAGATATTATTGCCCAAGTACTTGGGGTTGCATGACTACTTGTAACATTGAAATCGTAATAGTTATCCATTTTCTCACTCCTTTATTTAATTATATCAGAAAATTGTAGAATTTGAATAAAAAACTAAAAAAAATTACTTGTCAAGGCCATTCTTTTATGGTATAATGGGGAAGCAAGTGCAAGATGGGCTTGTAGCTCAGGTGGTTAGAGCGCACGCCTGATAAGCGTGAGGTCGATG
>CAYWKX010000099.1:0-2991 GCA_964459185.1 uncultured Muribaculaceae bacterium
CGGCAGATATCACAACGGGAGACATCGAGGCAACACAGCTTATTATCGGTAATACTCATGCGAATCTAATGAATCTGATTGCCAGATATTTACCATCTGAGATTATATGCAACCCTGATTTTCTTAACTCAACACTTAATAAGCAGATTGAAAATCAATTTGGAGTAATCCCTGCTGTAAGACCGGCGTCTCAGTACTCCGCTGATTATTCAGAGCGTCAGAAACCTTTGTTCTCCGAGATGAAAAAAGAATCGGATGAACGTCACTTAATATGGTCAGCCGCCGGCGCTTTGTTAAAGTATATCGAAGAGACACAGCAAAGCAAAATCACATACCTTAAACCGGTTCGGCTTTTTAAAATTAATGATTCAATGGAACTGGACGTTCAGACAAGAACTAACCTTGAACTTACACAAACGATCCGTTCAAAAGGGAAGAAGGGGAGCCTTCTATGGGCAATCGACCGGACCGGCACGGCGATGGGCGGAAGATTGCTACGAAAGTGGCTTGATTCGCCTTTAATTTCCGTCGATCAAATATCCGATCGACTTGACGCTGTCGAAGAAGCCAAGAATGCATTCATATTCAGGCAGGAACTGATCGAAGCTCTTTCCGGCATTTCTGATCTTGAACGTATCTCTTCGAAAGCATCGCTTGCTTCCGTTACTCCCAGAGATCTTATTTCTCTTCGGAATGCACTTCGCAAGCTTCCGTTTATAAAAACTGCGGTATCGCGCTTCAATAAGGGCGTTTTTAAAGAAGCAACGCTTCATTTTGATGATTTGAAGGATATCTGCGACTTGTTGGAGGTATCTATTTCTGAGGATGCACCCATTACACTTTCTGATGGCGGCATTATACGTGAAGGTTACTCTGATGAAGCCGACCGGTTAAGAAATGCCGAAAGTGACGCAAAGAATATTATTCTGAAAATTGAATCCGACGAGCGGGACAAAACCGGAATAAAGAATTTGAAAGTTGGATATAACAGGGTTTTCGGGTATTATATTGAACTTTCAAAAGGTAATATGTCTATGGCGCCGGAAAACTACATTCGTAAACAAACACTTGCAAATGCAGAACGATATATTACCAGTGAACTGAAAAGCATTGAAGATACAATACTTGGTGCAAAACAACGACTTGTTGTTTTAGAATATGAATTATTCTGCAAAATTCGGGACACCATTGCTGCGCACTCATGGAGAATCTATTCAACTGCTGACTCAATCGCTATTTATGATGTTGTCATTTCACTTGCTGAACTTGCTGAAAGAGAACAGTATGTTCGTCCGATTGTAGATAATTCGGAAGACTTGATTATCGAATCCGGAAGACACCCTGTAGTAGAAAAAACATTACCGACAGGCGGATTTGTTCCCAACAACACGTTAATGAATGAAGAAAACAGGAGAATAATGATATTGACCGGCCCGAATATGGCCGGAAAATCAACCTATATGCGGCAAGTATCGCTAATTGTGCTGCTTGCACAAATGGGAAGTTTTGTTCCGGCAAAGTATGCTCGAATTGGTGTCGTAGATCGGATATTTACTCGTATCGGAGCATCCGATGATATTTCGTCGGGCCAATCCACTTTTATGGTTGAAATGAACGAAGTATCAACAATCCTTCGCAATGCAACGCGTCGAAGTTTATTGCTTTTGGATGAAATCGGAAGAGGGACCAGTACATATGACGGTTTATCGATAGCATGGTCCATTCTTGAATTCATCAGCTCGCCTGCTGTCATGTTTTCCCGAACTATTTTTGCGACTCATTATCACGAACTTAATATGCTTAACAATCAAATTCCCGGAATTTATTTATCCCATGTTGATGTTGAAGAAAAAGAAGGGACGGTCATTTTTCTGCATAAAATATCGGACGGAGGAACGGATGACAGTTATGGTATTGAAGTTGCTAAGCTTGCCGGAGTTCCATCCGATGTTATTGCAAGAGCCAGAGTCATATTGAAAGAACTTGAAAAAACAAAGAAACTTCAAAGTTCGCCGATCGGATCTGGTGCTCCCGATGCCGCGGACGAATTGATTTATGACAACCCGATGTACGGGCAGCTGGAATTTTCGGTTGACCCGTCGCAGTTCAAAAAGGTAGATCCGATCAGGCAACAACTGTCAATGTTGGATATTACGCATATGACTCCGCTGGAATCGATGAACATGCTGTATGCGTTGATTTCACAAGCAAAATCGGATGAGAATATTGATTAAGGGGTAAAAATGGGACGAATTAAGTTACTTGATACCGCCACTTCAAACAGTATTGCCGCCGGGGAAGTCGTTGAGCGACCGGCTTCTGTTGTTAAGGAATTGATCGAAAATTCACTGGACGCAGGTGCATCGACAATTACCGTTGAGATTATTGATGGTGGTATTCGTTTGATTCGCGTAACCGATGATGGATGTGGAATGGATCATAGTGATGCACTCAAATCATTTGAATGCCATGCGACCAGCAAGCTTTCCAATCTGGATGATTTATACTCCCTGAATACAATGGGTTTTCGAGGAGAGGCACTTTCAAGCATATCAGCAGTCTCAAAGGTATCACTGATGACCAGAGAACCGGCCGCAGAATATGGCACACGCATTGAAGTGGAAGCCGGGAAACTGATTCTTGACGAAAAATACTATGGCGCAGAAGGTACAACAATTGAGGTTAGGGATCTTTTTTACAATCAGCCTGCAAGATATAAGTTTCTGAAAAAAGACTCATCGGAAGCGCAAAATATAATCATACTATGTGAGAGATTTGCACTTATTCGCCCGGATATCTCTATCCGGCTTATTAAAAACAAGAAAGAAATTTTGCATTCTCCCGGAAATAATGATTCACTGTCGTCACTATTTTCTATTTATGGCAGCGAGGTTGTTAATAACTCGATCGAAATCAATGCTGACATTGGTAAAGTGCATGTGTCGGGGTATGCGGGTAAACCTGTAATAGCGAGGTCAAGCAGGGGAGAAC
>CAYWKX010000100.1:0-2931 GCA_964459185.1 uncultured Muribaculaceae bacterium
TTAGCTTTATTTGCTTGGATAGCCTTAATTCTCTCAACTTCATATTCTTCCAATAATATTGCTCTTTTTATAGCTAATGCAGATATTGCTGCACTCATTTCAATAAATGATAAATTTAGGTATGAATAAGGGTCGTTTTTATTATCAGTAGCGGTAAGCAAAATAGCAATAATTTCTTTTTCTGATTTTATCATTGTAATAGTTGAATGCTCATGTTTGATAAAAAAATCTTTATCAATATCATCTAAATTAGCCATTACTTTTCTTCTATCCTTATCATCAGAGAACTTCATTGTATTTGATTCAAAGAGGCCAAATAAAGGACTATTTTTACTAATTCTAACCTTCTCAGATGAATAGGAATATTTTGATACATAATAATCCTCTTCAGGTAAACAAATAATAATTTGTCCTAATTCTATTTCCTCAATTAATAATTTACCGATAAGACCCATTGTCTCATCTAATTTTATACTTTTTGCAATTTGATTACTGAAGGTATTTAATCTTAATTTATTTCTCGCTTCATCTTTAATAAAGACATAGTCAATAAACTTCTTTACTACAAAATAGAATAAAACAATAAATCCAGACTCAATAACTGTTAAATAAGGAACAATGTTACCTGTAGAAATTTTTAAGGTATTAAGTAATAATACTTCAAGTGGTTTAATTGCATAAGTAGAGAAGCCTAAAAAGACAAGTACACACATTACATATATTAATGAACGAGATATCAATAATGCTGGATAGAACCTCTTAAAGTAATATGTTGAACAAATAATGATAATCATTGAAATTATTCCACCCAATTGATCCCATGGGAATAAAACACCAGGTAATATTTGGATGATTATCCCGAGCGCAAAAACAACATATCCAATTAATAATAACCAAATACCACGAAACTCGTTAATTGATGCTTCTTTTAACGAAGAAATTAAAACCTTTATTGATGTTCCAATTACTATCGTTGGACCTATATAATAAAGAAATACCCCTAAAATATTAAATGTATATGAAAAGGTAATAATATTGTCTGCTGAAGTTACTATATCTGGGGCTCCTAAAAATAAACCAAAACATTCTAATACAGAATTAACGATACAAAATAAACCATATATAATTAATATTTTCTTATTAATTTTCTTAATTAAAACAGTTGCTTCTAAATAGATAAAAAATGGTAATAAAAATAAACTAACAACTGATACATAATACCAGAACTGATATGAAGGCCAGTATTGGAGCCTCATAAATAATGCCCCTGCACTATAAAGGAGGAAAACAAATAACAAGCCAATTAAGGCTTTAGTTTCTTTCGTTTTCTTAGTACTTAAGTATGATAAAAATATTATTAATGCTATTAATGTAAAGGCTAAATTAAATTGTACATTTGGTACGCTTAGCATAATCTCACTCCTTATTATAATATATTATTCTATCATATAATTAATAAAAAGTAAATAACAGGTAAAACTTTAAATAATATTTCTTTTTTTAAAGAAATATGATAAAATATATAATATAAGGAGAAGGGAAAAATGGAAAGTGTTTTAAAAGAAACGGAAAGTAGAATGGGAAAAGTTATTGAAAATCTTGGACAACGATTTACTAATGTCAGGGCCGGAAGAGCTAATCCAAGTATGTTGGATGGTATTACGGTTGAATATTATGGGGTAGCTACTCCTTTAAGACAAATCGCTAATATTAGTGTCCCAGAAGCTAAACAATTATCTGTTAAACCATTTGATCGTAGTCTTCTAGGAGCTATTGAAAAGGCTATTTATGAAGCTAACTTAGGTATTACACCAAACAATAATGGAGAAACAGTGTTTATAACAATTCCTACTTTAACAGAAGAAAGAAGAAAAGAATTTGTTAAACAAGTTAAGCAGTTAGCAGAGGAAGCAAAAATTGCCCTTAGGAATATTAGACAGGATTCTAATAATGAAATAAAAAATCTTGAATTACCTAAAGATGAAGAAAAAAGAGGTAACGATAGAGTTCAAGAACTAATAAATAAATATAATAAAATAATTGAGGAAAATCTAAAAATAAAAGAACAAGAATTGATGACAATATAAAACAATGATTAGAAAGTAGTAATATTATAATTAATTTTGAAGAGAGTTAGTAGGGATGGGAGCTAATAAATTAATTAATATGAATTCATTCTAGGAGTTTTATCGTATAATCGCGTTAAGATAATAAGTGTATAACAAATGTTATAAAATAAGGTGGTACCGCGATCAACTCGTCCTTTGTATCATCTTTTTATTATATAAGGAGGAAAAATGAAAGAAAGAATAGAAAAAATTAGTAATGAACTTAATATATTATTTAAAGAAAAATTATCATTACAAGAATTAAATAATATAAGGATTAAATATTTAGGTAAAAAAGGGGAATTAACAATATTAAATTCTGAATTAAAAGGATTAAGTGATAAAGAAAGAAAAGAAATAGGTTTATTATTAAATAATTTAAAAAATGAAATTAATAATAAATGCGATGAAATAAAAAGTGTTATTGAACAAAATGTACTTAATAAAAAACTTAGTGAAGAAAAAATTGATATTAGTTTACCCGGAACAGAAATTAGAATTGGAACTCCAAATATTTTAGAAAAGGTAGTTGAAGAAATCGAAGAATTATTTCTTTCAATGGGTTATGATGTAGTTGATGGACCTGAGGTAGAGGAGGATTTATATAATTTTGAATTATTGAATATACCTAAAGGACATCCTGCTCGTGATGCTCAGGACACATTTTATATAAAAGATGAAGAAATATTGCTTCGTAGTCAAACTTCTCCAATGCAGGCTAGAATAATGTTAGAGGGCAAGGGGGAAAAGCCGATTAGAATAATTTGTCCTGGAAAAACATATCGTCGTGATAATGATGATGCAACTCATTCTCATCAATTTA
>CAYWKX010000101.1:0-2904 GCA_964459185.1 uncultured Muribaculaceae bacterium
TATTCCCAAGTTCAAGTATTGTTCCTGCCATAATATCAACCTCCCATGTACATATAAGCCATACTTAAGCACAATTAGCAAGTCATATTATCAAGGTTTCAGTAAGCGTCAAATAGACAGACGCATTACAAAATTTAAAAAATCCTGTTATAATAGAACAAAATAAGAATAACAGGAGAAAAATAATGGCAACAGGAAAACAAGAATGTCTACATTGTGGGAAAGAGCTTACAAAAAAGCAGGTGTGGCGAAGTTGCAAATATTGTTCGAGGGTATGTTTTTTAAATGAGCGATGGGGCGAGCCTGTTCGTTATGGAAAACTACTATTGCGGAGCAAATCCTTTATTGAGGCTGTAAAGCTGTGCCAAGGTGGAATGACACAGGTAGATGCGGCGAGCTTGCTTGGCGTTCATCCTCTCACAGTGTCAGGTTGGTTTTTGGATAACAACATTGTACTTAGCGACCGTGTTTGCTTGTATTGCGGAAAACCATTCACACAAACTAAATATATCAGTAATCGTAAATATTGCTCCAATACTTGTTCAAACAGGGCATCATATGATAGAAAGCACCCTGAGGGACGGCAAAGAAGGTTTGACCCAGAGTTGCGCATAAAAGGGCTTGAAATGTACTGGGGTGGCTTAGAAGGTAGCGTTATCGCTGAACATTTGGGATTACCAGACGGCACCGTACACTTTTGGATTCATAAATTTGGACATCTACGCAAACGACAGCAAAATCCAGAAATGATAAAACTCTTGCCAATAAATTTACAGCTTGAAAATGCCCGAAACCCCAAAGAGTGGCAGGATATTCTTTGTAAATACGCACCAAATGGCGAGGACAGTCCAATTGTGATGGTTTGTGGCAGTTACAGAGGCAATGGCGGAATTGACAAGCTTGCTATGATTGTGATTGACCATTTAAAGTGCGACCCTTGTGATGGGATGATTTATGCTTTTTGTAGCAAATATAACAAACAAATTTCCACCATTTGTTGGCAGCAGGGCTCTTTTCGCCTGACAAAAACCCTCAAAGTACAAGGCACATACATTTGGCCGAAGGCTTGTGTCGGAGCTCGAATTAAGGTTTTGAAAAACGAGTTTGAATATCTATTATCTCTTTACAAAAAAAGAGGCAAAAAGTCTTTATTTAACTGACTTTTTTCAATATTTTACTTGTTATTTTTCGGCTTTTATGATACAATATAAGTATGAAAAAAATAAATTCTACAGCCGATTTACAGGCTCAAATCACACAATTAAATAAGCGAAATGTAGAGCTTGAAAATACAGTTGCAGAGTTAAATGCTTTGCTCCAACATTTTAAAGAATTGTTCAAACTGTCCAAAGATAAACAGTTTGGTATATCAAGCGAAAAGTCTGAACAAATCAGTTTTTTGGACGACTGTCAATATGATGAAATTGATACAGTTGCCCCACCTGAAACACAAGAAATCAGCTATACTCGTCGCAAGCAAAAGGGAAAACGACAAGAGGATTTATCAAAATTACCGTTAGAGATCGTGGAACACGAATTTTCCGAAGATGAACGATTATGCTCTGACTGCGGAAATGTTATGAGTGATATCGGTGTTGATACTAGAGATGAAATTAAAATCATACCTGCACAGGTGATTCATGTTGAACATCGTCGCCACGTATACAAATGCGTTGAGTGTGCCAAAACCTCTGAAAAAACACCTATAGTAAAGGCTAATATGCCACAATCGGTTATTAAAGGTAGTGTAGCATCGGCATCGGCAGTAGCATATATTATAACCCAAAAACATTTGATGCATCTGCCATTTTATAGATTAGAACAAGATTTTCTTCGACAGGGTGTATTTATCAATCGCCAAAATATGGCGAATTGGTCGATGCAAGTATGCGAGGATTGGCTTGCACCCATTTATAGCAAGCTACAAGAACAATTACTCAGCTATAATTGTCTGCATGGTGATGAAACCACATTGCAAGTGCTAAAAGAACCAGGGAAAAAGGCTGAGCAGAAGTCATATATGTGGCTATATCGCACCGGTCAAGAGAGTAAAAAACCAGTAGTGTTATACGAATATCAGCCTAATCGACGGGACGAGAACCCTAAAAATTTCTTAAAGGGGTGGTGTGGATATTTGCATACTGATGGATACAGTGCCTATCATAACATCAACAATGTAACAGTTATTGGTTGTTGGGCACATGTTCGGCGGAAATTCAACGATGCTTTCAAAATCACCAAAGCACCCGATTCTCTAGCGAAAATAGGGCTGGATTTTTGTACTCGTCTTTTCGCGTTAGAAAGAGAGTTTGCCCGAATTTCGCCAGATGAAAGGCTTGTAGCTCGTCTAAAACATGCAAAACCTATAGCGGATGCGTTTTTTGAATGGGCACAGTCTGTTAATGTGCCGTCTGGACTTGCTATTTCGCGCGCACTCAATTATGCTTTAAACCAAAGAGAGTTTTTAGAAAATGTATTTCTTGATGGCAGGTTAGATTTTAGCAACAACCGGGCAGAACGGAGCATTAAACCTTTTGTAATTGGACGAAAGAACTGGCTCTTTTGCAACTCAGTAAGTGGTGCAAAAGCAAGTGCTATCGCTTTTTCTATTATAGAAACCGCCAAGGAAAACGGGCTGAAACCCTTTGAGTATCTGCGGTTTCTCCTCGAAACCCTGCCTAACATCAAAACCCAATCTATAGATGATTTGATGCCGTGGAGCAATACCATTCCACCTGAGTGCAGATTCATAACTACATAATTAGACGGCGTTGTATCCTCTGGTGCAACGCCCTTTTATTTGACGCTTACTGAAACCTTGATTATTATAGTTGACTAATGGAGATATGTATGGCTTATATGTACATGGGAGGTTGATATTATGGCAGGAACAATACTTGAACT
>CAYWKX010000102.1:0-2759 GCA_964459185.1 uncultured Muribaculaceae bacterium
TATCGAAACTTTATAATATTCGGACAAAGACTTATTTATTGTATATTCAATATTCTTTTTTTCTGAGTCTTTTGCCTGAGAATAACGTAAGCGTAAAATAGTATACACATATGCTTTGAATTTCGGTCTATTTGGTTATTGTCTTGAATAAAAAGAGAAAAAGCCTCTGCATGAGGCTTTAGTACTTAATAAAGTAAATATATTAACATTCATCCCGGTTTATTTCAGTTTGCATTCATTAGGTAGATCTGGAGACCATGGCATAAGTTTATCCAACGCTTCTTTATCTTTCAGATTGATATTTGGTAAGGTTTTTAGAAGGTGAGTTAAGTATGGAAATGGATTTAACCCATTCTCTTTTGCTGATTCAACTATGCTGTAAATCATTGCACTTGCATCTGCTCCTTTAGGAGTATTGCTGAATAACCACGCCTTCCGCCCCATCACAAAGGCTTTTATAGACCTCTCGGCTCTGTTGTTATCAATTTCTATTCTTCCGTCTAACAAATATGATTCCAGCTTCTTCATCTGGTTCTTGCAATAAATAATGGCTTTACCTAAAGCACTTTTAGGTATTACTCTGGACGACTGATATTGAATCCACTCTTTAAACTTGTCTAATACCGGGCGACTTTCCTCTAATCTTACTTTATACCGTTCTTCTGCAGTTGCATCTTTCAATTTGTTTTCAATTTCATACAATCTCCCTATGAATGCTAACCCATCCTCTGCAGTTGATGATTTACTTTCATCTTTTTTTGGTGGCATGGCTTTAAGAGCATCTGTAAAATGCCTCCGTGCATGAGCAAAGCAACCAACGTTAATAATTCCGGGCATGTCATTGTAGCCTGTATATCCATCACTTGATAGATAGCCAGTAAACCCTTCGAGAAATTTTCTTGGATGTTTACCATTACGTGTAGTTTGGTAATTGAATAAGACTATATGCGGGCCGTCTCTGCCTGTTCGAAATAACCACATGTAAGATTTTGAATTTGTTGTTTTGCCTGGTTCATGCAAAACCTGAACGGTTGTTTCATCGGCATGCAGTATATCTCTTTGAACCAGATGTTCTCTCATTCGTTCGTAAATCGGTTTTAGCCAGTTTTCTGAACACAAGATCATCCAGTTTGCCATTGTCTGACGTGATATTGTAACTCCTAAACGTTCCCAGTCCTGCTCTTGTCTATATAGCGGTAATCCTTTTACATATTTATCACACATCACGTATGCAATAGCGGAAGCTGATGCAAAGCTCTTGACAATTGGGGGATTAGGCATTGACGCATTTTTGATAAATGCTTTTATATCGTTTTCCTCGCAATTACGGCATGAATAAACAAAGCTCACATGTTCAACAATTTTAACCTGAGCAGGTATTATGACTAATTCTCTTCTTACAATCTTACTCATTACATGAAGTACTTCACCACAAACATCACATTGTTGTTCTTCTGGTGGAAGGGTATACTCAATGGTCTCCACGGGGAGATCTTCTAACATTTCATCTCTGTGACCTTGTGTTTTTTTTCGTTTGTATGATTTGATCTCTTCAAAAATTGGCTCAGGAACATCCGGATTGAATTCAGTTTCTGCTTCATTGAATAAGAGAATTTGATTATCTGCTATTTTTTCACTTGAACTGCCAAATTTCTTCTGTTGACTAAGACGAATTTGCTCTAATAAATAATTTAACTTGTTATTCAACTCAGTATTTTGATCTTCCAATATACTGAGTTTCTTCTGTAACTCAGCGTTTTGTCGACTTAATGCTATATTGATATTTATTAATTCTTCTACTGAGTTTTTAAACATTTTGCAGTCCAATCTGTTTGATTTTTACTCTTTAATTATACCATTTCTACAGTGAAATAGCAACAAAAAAATACTCGAAAATGCCCATATTTCTGAGTTTTTCGAGTATTTTACACTTTAGATTTTACTAGGAAATAACACGTTCTTTTACTGTTTTAAACCTGCTTTTTTGTTCTAATGGTATACCTTCTAATAACCACCTTAATTCCTGTAAACTCATTGATTTAACATTATTAACATTGTCTTTTGGCCACTCAAAAGTATTTCGTTCAAGCCTTTTGTAGTATATCCAGAACCCGTTATATTCCCAGTGAAGAATTTTTATCTTATTTCTATTCTTGTTGCAGAACACAAACAAGCTGTTTGAAAAAGGATCTAACGAAAAAGTTTCGGTAACTATCATTGCCAGACTATTGATTGACTTTCTTAAATCTGTTAATTCGCATGCTAAATACACCCTCATATTATTACTTAAACCGTTAATCATATCGCTTTCAACACCTTTAGAACATCTTCTAACAGCTCCTTGTTAAAGCAGCTTTCAACTTCAACAACAAAACCATTTACTGATATTTTTAATGCTTTAGATGTATCTGGTAAAAGGGGTATCTCAACCGAGACCCATTTGCTCTCACCAGGCTGCTTTTTCTCGGATAGTATTCCTTTCCATCTTCTCAACGCACTATATGATTCTCCATTTAACTCGCACCACTCATGCATAGTTAATCCGCTTTTTTTATACAAGTCCATTTTCCTTATCCAGTCTTTTCTCTTTTCCTCATGTGTCATAAAAAATACCTCCTCAAATTGTGTTCGAAGATATTTTCTCAAAATCTGCTTATTGACACAATGTGTCAGCGGTTTTACGCTTACGCCTTTGTATTGCTGAACGGTACAGCTGCCACCGGTAACAGAGACAGTGCCCATCCTATGGGCAGCAGGGT
>CAYWKX010000103.1:0-2725 GCA_964459185.1 uncultured Muribaculaceae bacterium
AGGCAGGGAAAAAACATTAAGAATTAAAAATTCAAAATTAAGCATTAGTTTTTTTGTCTTACTCTTATTTTATTTGCGCTTGTTTAACCACAGAGTTTCTCAGAGTTTTTCACGGAGTTGCACTGAGTTAAAATTTTTAACTAAGTTGAAGAATTAGTTGTTGATTTTAGGGCATCGTTTGTGTACTTTTTACCCGTGTTAAATTTTCGTGGTAAGTTTTGGGAAAGTTTTGAATGTTTAATTTTGAATTTTTAATAGAAAGACAGAATTGGTTTGTAGAATATAAAAGCCGGATAACATCCTATTTTAAATGGAGTGTTATACGGAATTTTAGCGGGATAATTAATATTTATATAGCGTATCAGATGAAAAAGATATTATTTACACTTACGTTTTTGACCTTCCTTATCTCTTGCAATGAGGAACTGAATCTTGGTAATGGTTTTTATTTAAAAAGTATAAGAACCGAAAATCCACCTGATTTTTTTGAAAAATATTGCTACTCAACTGATTTATACTTTAATAATTACAGAATAGACGAAGCCTCATCTGTTAATATATCAACTTCTGGCAGATATGCTGTATTCGGAAGCAGTACAGTTGGTGGTATTATTTTATTTGATAATACTAACTATAAAAAATATAGAGTAGCAAATGGCATTAGTCCTAATGTTTTTTCTTGGGATACAAGAAATAATATGTTCTTTATGAGTTATTTTGAAAATGGGAATCAATCCAAAATTGATACGATAATTATCCGGAATTTAAATGAAATCATTTCCGAATAGCCAATTTCAACAAGGTCTTTCATGACCTCCGAGGAATTGAAAGGAAGAACATAGATACACTAAAGTTTGCAGGATATCATTCCTACTTAGGATTTGAAAAACGGTTTAGTTTATTTTTAATAAGTTACAAATAAATATAATTTTTAATTAAGGAGTGTTATACTGAAACTACAAGCAGTATAAGTTATGTGTATGAAAAAAATACTAATTCTTCTATTATTATTTTTTGTTATTGCTTGCGATTTTGAGATGGATCCTGAAGAATTAGTAGAATATTATAATGCCGAGCTATTATCGACTGATTATTGCAAAGTTTCAAAATTAGAGGAAAGTGTCTATCCAATTTATTTCAATGAGGAGTATTTAGCAGAGGTTAAATGGTCTGTCGCAGAAATTCAAGTTCTTACCCCAGTGTATGTTATTTACAAAAGTGGCGAGATAATAAAAGTTTTTTCTCCTAAAGATTATGTTTTCCCAAGAGAAATAAGATATAATAAACAAACTGGAAATTTATATATCAAGACTGAAGGAAGTATTCTTGGATTTTGGGATGTACAAAAAATTATTCAATGGAATATTCCTAACAAGAAAAAAGTCAATCAATACAATTATTGACATACACATAACAAGCCCCTGCTAATGAACCTGCCTTGAGAGGAACATTTCTTCGAGTTGCGGTATAAGGTTTCCCGGCTATCAGGGTCGCACCCTGATTGAAAATAGATTTGTTTCCAGGGTCAGTGTACGCCCCAGACCTCCGGTAAAGGACTTATGGAGACTGTCCGGGAATAGTTTAAGTAGAATGTATCGCGCATAAATAAAAACGGCAAGTACAAATTCCCTGCCGTGACAGAAATTGTTTGTGAAGTATAAGTCAGACAAATAAATATATTTTAACAATTTATATAATTAATGATAGCGGGGTTATTAAATGAATTATAAAATAATTCTACGGCTTGCTGCAATATGTAGTTTAATTGTTTCATTATTTCAAATAGTTATCACTTTCGTCCCATCCTGGAGTTTATATTTTGGCGCACCTGCTGAAATTGTTGCGAATTATCATCTTTTAATAATTATGGGGCTGGCAGCTGCTGTTTTCTTTATTATTTTTACTCTATATGGCTTTTCCGGATCAGGAGATATCCGTTCATTACCATTATTACGTTCAGGTTTACTACTTATAAGTATTATTTATATATTGCGCGGATTGATGTTCATTGAAATATTACTTGTACAAACAGGAATAATTCAAACTGAGGATCAAGTTCCATCTACAGCATTAGCTTCATCTTTAATATCGTTATTTATTGGATTAGTGTACTTAATAGGGACAATAACTGGTTGGAAGAAAATAAGTATCTCCTGAAAAAATTAATTTGAATACTATTTCCTAACCCCCGAGGAAAAAATGATAATTAAACCAAATTTTAAAAATATAAAATATTTTATTGGGCTTTTTATAGCGCTTGGCGTTTTATTTATTTTTGCTGGAATAGCCTGTAAACAAATTCCTTTAATAATAATTGGATTATTAGCTCCTCTTGGTTTTCTAATCGTAAAATTGAAAATGAAAATAATTCTAACGGAAGAACGCATAGAATATTATGGTTTATTTAAAAGATTCTCTTTAACTTGGAAAGAAATAATTAAAATATCGCCTATGGAAAAATATGGATATCCTATAGATAGACTTTGGGATGGTTTTTATGAATTTCAAACAGAAAAAAGCAACAAGTGGAATAGCAAAAAAATTCATTTTCTCTTTTTTTCAGGTGACACCTTTAAAGAAATAGAAAATAGAATAAATCGTAAGCCATAACAAAGGTTAAAACGCCGGCAAGGCGTTCTGCCTTACTGGCTAAACCTGCCGATATAATCTGATTGATTAATTAAAGAAGAGCGAAGCTAAAATTATTAATCCAAAAATAATAATT
>CAYWKX010000104.1:0-2718 GCA_964459185.1 uncultured Muribaculaceae bacterium
ATAACGAAATCCCTGACATAGCTTTAAAATTAATATCATCCAGAGAAATAGTAATATATTCCAAAGTTGACATATTATTTTTTATCAATAGTTCATAATCTATTTTTATATCACTATCATTAATAGTAATTACTCCTTTAGGTACCAGTTTAATACTGTTTTTTAAATTATTTTTAATACTTGTTTCATTTATAATTTTTTCAGAAGCATTATCATAATTTTTATATGCGATTGCTTTTCTACAAGCAAAAAAAGTTGCAGAATCAATAGACATTTTAGTATAAAAAAACATACTCCATTCAATAAATCCAACCAGAACAAAAATAAAAATAGGCATAATAAGAGCAATTTCTACAAGCCCCTGTCCTTTTTTATTTTGAATAAATATATTATTTAACATAAATCAAAACCTCATAACTGCTTTCGTTGATAAATTTTTCGGAACAAATACTTCAGCAAACCCAACGACCGGAGTATAAGGATAATCTTTTACCTCTATTGTAATATAATCAATTAAAGGCCCAAGATAAGTAACATCAACTATAACATAATCATCAATATCTTCGTAAAGAGTGGGAGAAATATTATAACAATAAGATTTTACCCTACTAATAGCTTCGGCTTTATTTGCCGTAGGATTAGTCCAATCTTTTTCCCTTACCGCATAACGAAGGGCATTTCTAACAGCACCTTCCAGATTATACCTGGCATACATATAAAAAGCATAATCAACAGAACCCAGCACTATAACTAGAAAAATGCTGACAATAATAGCAAACTCAACTATTATCTGACCTGATTTTTTCATTTTTTACTCCCATTAACCAAAAAGAGCCAACTACTAAGGAGCAGTTAGCTTTTTTTTAAAAAAATTTCTTCTGACAGGTGATTCCAAATCAGAAGTATTTTTATTCGCTTAATTATATTATACCCTGAAAAGTAAAGATTGAAACATTTTTAACGATTAAGTAGTACATTTTTTTCTATTTTATAGATATAATATAAGAAAAAATACCAAGCTGAAAAACTAAGAAAGCTTTGGAAAAAGTAAAGGATAAAAAATAAAATGAGAATAGGCATAACGGGAGCAACAGGTTTACTGGGTAGTAATTTTTTATATGAAGTTATTAAAGAAAATTACAATAATCTTAATGATTTGCATATTGTTTTGTTTGGCAGAGAATCAAAAGATGAATCGTTTATAACAAGAATATATAATTTATTTTTTGATGAAAAAAGAGAATATTTGACGATAGAAAAACAATATATTAATGCGGTCAAATCTTTTCTACAAAATAATGTTAAATATATAGATTGTGACTTTACACATAAAGACCTAAAAATAAACTCGGAAAATAAAAAATGGTTAAAAAGCATAGAGATTGATTGTTTTTATCATATTGGAGCATTAACTGATTTAAGACTAACAAAAATTACTAGTGAAAATGTAAATGAAGTAAATGTTATCGGAACGACTCACTTAATGGAGTTAGCTATTCAACTAAATATCGCAGAATTTGCTTATGTAGGAACAGCTTATGCTAGCGGGAAAAAAACAGGAATTATCCCAGCTGATTATATAAATATAAATGAATCATTTAATAATGGTTACGAAATCAGCAAATTAAAAGGAGAAATTGTCGCAAGAGAGTTTTGCGAAAAAAATAAAATTAAAGCAAAATTTTTTCGACCATCAGTTATTTGCGGAAGATTAATAGACGGAAATTTTGGTGCTGTAAATAAATTTGATGTTTTTTATCAATACTGTTTATTTTTTTTGTGGTTAAAATACAACAATGGGTGCAATATCAATGAACTATATTCAAGAGAAATGAATTTTGATATTCGTATGTATTACAATCTTAACGGTGGATTAAACATCGTACCTGTCGATTATATTGCTAAAATAATGTATTGGGCATATATTTTAGATGCTCCCTTTCAATCATATAACCTTGTTAATAAAACTGATACCAAGAATCAATTTTATATCAAACAAATGCTAGACTTTTTATCAATAACAGGAATTAAAAATACTAATAAAAAACCGGAAAAATTAAGTAAAACAGAAAAAATGTATTATAAACATTGTGGTGATATTTTTGAACCATATTTAACCTATGAAAACAAAAAATTTGATTTAAAAAGTATTGAATGGGTAGGAAATAAAAAAAACATAACTTGCCCTGAATTAAACAAGAATAATTTTAATATTTTATTAGACTATGGCAAAAAGTATCAGTTTGGGTTAAAAATATAATGAATCAATATGCGTCCGTTGCGCTAACAGCAAGTATTATTACAATATTAATCGGATTATTCGTTACTATTGTTGGACAAAAAAGATCCCTTAGCAAATCATTTGGAGCATTAAGTTTTAGTATTTTTTGTTGGCAAATAGGTTGTTTTGGGGAAAGTTTTTTTCTTAATGATATAGAATTAGCTCTTATTTTTGACAAAATCTTATATTCAGGAGCTGCATTAGCACCTGTTATATACTTAAACACCGTACATATTGCAAATGGCACAAAAAGAAAATATATGCCTATCTTATATATATTTTCTTTTATTTTTTTAATTTTTAATTGGTTAATGCCATTAAGGGCAACTTTTTTCATATCAAATATTGATAATTTTTTAGGATATAGATATATCGCTATCCCAATGCCGCTAATCTGACAAAAGATGAACATATGACTTCCATTACGGATTGGATAA
>CAYWKX010000105.1:0-2696 GCA_964459185.1 uncultured Muribaculaceae bacterium
AAGATATAAGGAATCCCTTCCGAACCCCAGGCCCATCTCCTTTGTTGCTTATACTGACTGACGATCGTCTGCCAAATATTCTCGGAAGTGCAGGAATCCATAGAAAGCGGATAATGAATAGGACAAATTCTATAATTGCCGTCATAAAACAAAAAAGCTTTCCAAAAAATGCCCGCGTCTTCCGATACGACGTTCCTCTGCCAAAAATCTATATCAGCCAATACCTTAAAAGGCATTGAGTGGGAAGAATAGGTGGTTAACTTTTCAGGGCGCTGCTGTTGCATCATTTGCCAAAAAACATTAGACGAAGAAACCACCCTGGAAAAAAATGGAGCCTCAAGGATATTATTGAAATAGAAGGGAATCGGTTGAAAGCTGGATCTGAGAGCATCGGGCTCTGACAAATAATAATGGGTTAAACAGCTAAAATACTGCGGGTACACTTGAGTATCGGCGTCAAAACAAGACACGATAATATCCTCGTAGGGAATTTTCAAGGGGTCTATGATTTCCTCTTTTACTTTCCTCCCCGCCCAAGATTCGTTAGACCCTTTTCCGGCAATCTCTCCCAGAATATCGGAGGGATGAACTGTAATCAAAAATTTAAAAAACTGGCCGGAAAACTCTTTTTTAATTTGCTCTGCATTTTTTTTCGCTTCCTCCCCGGCCCTTTCTTCAATCGCCAAAACAACTATCATCTTATCTTTGGGAAAACGACAATCGGCTAATGCTTGGAGAGAACCTCTCATAATTTCAATTCCTTCTTTATAGGCAGGGAAAATAACTAATTGGTAAATTTTTTGCCATTTTCCGTCAAAATCATTGTTAAGCTTTTTTATCCAATCGGCAGATAAATTCTCCTTCATTTGCTTGTAAGCCATTGAAATATGAACGGCAAAGTGGATAGTTCTCAATAGCCAGTAGGTGCAAAAAATTATGATAAAAATAGCGGCGCATACGGGAAAAAGCCAAGAAGCAACCACCATGCCTACAAGAGTAACCCAAACTAAAAGCCCGGGT
This sequence comes from uncultured Muribaculaceae bacterium, assembly GCA_964459185.1. Classification (GTDB taxonomy): domain Bacteria; phylum Bacillota_I; class Bacilli_A; order RF39; family UBA660; genus CAYWKX01. The sequence goes on from CAYWKX010000105.1 coordinate 1,021, forward strand.
ATCATTTCAAAAATACGGTAAATAAATCTCTCTCTTTTATCTTCAATGTCGGTTGCCTTCCCAATATCTAAATAGTATTTTTTAGTTCTTTGGTGCATTTAATTCTTCTTTTCATTAAAAATTCCAATTTTGATTGCGGAAATCACGGTAATTATAGTTAAAAACAACATTAAAGACATCATCTGCAGCCATTCTTTAAGCAATACCCAATCCAAAGAAAATCCCGTGTAAAGCAAAGCGGAAATAACCACGGCCAGCCAGTAATCTGAGGGGAAATGCCAAAACCATTTTTTGTGCCACCAAACGTTTTCCGACCAAAAAGTTTTGAAGCTGTAATGAGGATTAACCACGAACCATAAAAAATCCCAAACGATACTGACTACGAAAAAAAATGATAAAGTAGTCAGTTCTGAGCTTAAATTCCAGCTTTGGCCGGCAAAATACGGATAATGAAGAACCAGCAACACTAAGCTGAAAACAGATAAATGATACCCGGTCAGATCTCTTTCGCTCATTATTTTTCTATAAACCTTTGAATACCATTTAGGATAAGGCGCTCTCCAGGTGGGCAGATTCGAAGCCCAGCCAGATCCAGCTTCTATTTGAACTTCTAAGATAGCTAGAACCAAGCAAAAAATAAAAAGGAAAAGAGTTTGAATGATTAACTCAATGCTCATTGGAATATTTTTTTAGCTTCTTCCCAAAAAGAATAATCTTCGTGTTTTTCTTTAAGAAAATACCACCACTCGGCCCCCCAAAAATAAAACTCGGACAATCCAGTATTCCTAGCGAAATTAATATTATACTTAAATTGCTCTAAATCCATAATATTTCTTTGCTCTTCAGCTGAAATATCATAAATGAGCTTGTCTGGACCCCAGGGCTCGGCCTGCAATTCTACGCAAATAACATCTTTGCCAAAGACCTTCCTGACTATTTCGGCTTTCCTGTGGTAAAAAACAGAAGGAAAGGGATAATTGAAATACCTCCCTATTTGGCTCATCCAAACTTTCTTATACATAGTAACTCCGACCATATCGCCGTACTCAGCCGCCATTATCCATAAGGGAAACTCTCCGCTTTCGGTAATAACCACGGGCCTGTCTTTCGAATCAAGAGATTTAACTAGCTCCACCTCTTTTTTTAAGAATTCCTTATCTACCCAAGGACAAACACCAAAGGGGAAAAACGGCTCATTTTCTACCTGCCAACCCCAAATAATATCGGAGTCATCATACCTGACAACTATCTCTTTTAGCAAATCCATAATCTCTTCTTGCTGCTCTTCTTTAGATAAACCGGCTGCCCAATCGGGGATGTGGCATTCCGGCCAACGAGGCGTTTTCATTCCTATAGCTAAAAGAATCCTGGCGTTCCTTTCGGAGGCTCTAGCTATCTGCCAATCTAAATCTTTAAAATCGTACTCTCCGTCTTTCTTCTCTATATAATCCCAATAACTGGCCACTTTTATTCTTTTCACCCCCAAATCGTCGAGCAAAGCCAAATAAGTTTCCTGCCAGTCTAAACCCAGGAGTTGGGCATGCTTTTGGGAAAAAACCACCCCCCAGCTAATATTTTCCGCCGGTTTTGATTTACCCAAAAAAAGATAGGAAGCGGCTAACAGAATCAACACGGCTATTGAAATTGATAACCACATTATTATTCTCTTCATAAAA
>CAYWKX010000106.1:0-2633 GCA_964459185.1 uncultured Muribaculaceae bacterium
AAGGAAGAACACCCATTTTACTTACTTGCAAAGCTGAATAATATTTATCTTTATCTATTTTTTCTCTCATAATTTTATTTAACTGATTCATAACTAGCTACAGGTGGACCAAAACTGACCCGTATGGCTTATTTGTATTGTTTTATATACTTTATATTGCTTTACAAATTAACTAGCTTTAAAACTTAATTTTAATAATTCTAATCTTTAATATCGACCTTGTTAAAGTTTGGAATATAACCGTTATCTACTCTCCATTGCTGGTCTAATTTTTGTTTGTTTTCTTTGTCATATCCTTCTGTTAACATTTGCCAATCTCTATTTCCATTAACTGCATCAAAAATAATATCTTCCCAAATTTTTGGTGAAATTTTTTCAAAACTGTTAGGATATATTCTACGAATAACACCAACTAATACTTTATATTTATTCTTAACAAGTATAGCTTCTGGTTTTTCTTTTATTATGTTTTGAATTATTTCTTTTCTTTTCATTTTATTTATTAAAGCTATTAATGTAATTTTCTGTTTGTTCTTCACTTGGAAAATCTATATAATCCAATTCTTTTAATTTTGGTGATTCCATAAGCATCATCATAAGTTGCTCATGCGCCTTAGTTATTTCTTGTTTTGTTAATTCAGATGTATGTTCTGTTTGAAATAACATTTTTATAACTGGTTTTAAAAGATGTTCCTTAACTGCTTTATCGTCCCATCTTAATTCGTATGTAGGTTTAAGAACAAGTTGCATATAATAACCTTTTCCATTTAATTCGTTTGCTAGTTTTCTGCAAAACAAGTGAATAGATTTATTTTGTTTTTTTGTTCTTTGTTCTTCCATAAATTAAAATGGTATATCTGATGCATTAATTTCTTCTTCTGGATATTCTATTGTTCCAATTTCTTCAACTGGTTTATTATCAATTTTTTTGTAATTATTACTTTGATTATATTCTTGACTATTTTTTTCTTGAATAGGAAATACATTTGCTTTTAAACCAATTGCTGGTATTTCTATTATTGTTGATTTTGTTCCATCTTGTCTTGTAAAGATTGTCATCTTTCCAACATTATTCCAAAATGTTTTTTCTGTACCACTTTTATCTATATATTTTTCAGGTTTTGATATGTTAAATTTCTCCATATTATTCTAAATTTAAATTATTTTTAATAAGTTCAACTCCAATTTTTAATCCTTCTTTTAATGATTCAAACATTTTTGTATCTGGTTCGATTCTAAATGTTATTAAATTCTTTTTAAAATTTGGATTATAGAAACTCAAATCCCACCATTTACGATTAGTTATTAATAAATTCATTTGGACTTGCCATAAATAAGCTTTATCAACCTCGCTAAATCCATTTTTAATCATTCTAAAATGATTTAAATCATCTGGACTTTTACATTCCCAACCACCTTCTTCATCAATTAATCCATCTGGGCTGCAACCAATATATTCATTTAATTCTACAAATCCAACTTTTGTTACATTGTTTCCAGTTTCTAATTCATAAATTTCTCTTGCTATTGGTTCTAGTTCATTTCCTCTTTCTGTATCTTTAGAAGTAAAATGAATTTTATCTGCTGATGAATAATGTTCTGCAAGTAAAGTATCAACTAATGTTTCAAGACCCTTACCGCAATTTCCAATTGCTTGTGCTTTTGATGCTGTAAGTTTTAAATCTCTTAATACAAACCATTCTGGACTTCCTTGAATAATATCATTATATATTTTAATATTATTTTCTACTTTTTCTTTTATTTTTTTAGTAGATTTTTTCATATTATTTTTGTTCTAATAATAATTTCTTTTTATTAAGAACATATTTATCAAACTCTTTTCCCTTACCTTTATTTGCTAAATAATATTCTTTTAAAGCTTCAACTGTTGTTATTGCATCTACATCAAACATATATTGTTCTTGAACTTTATCAACTGGTCCAACTTCTTTTTCTTTTTCTTCCTCAACATATGCTTGTGATAGTTCTTCTGGGCAAGCTTTTCTTAATGCGTGCATTTCTGCAACCTTTGCAATCATTGTCATTGGTTTTGTTGTCCACAAATTTCTTCCGGTTGTATATTCTTTAAAATAAACAGTTGCTGTATATTCACCAATTGTATTATCAATTTTTCTTTTAACAGTTACAGAACAAGTTTCAACATTTTTATTTTCATCAAATGTATAACTTGGAGCAGATACACCAACAATTCCACTTCTCATTCCAATTTTTCTAGCATAATCAATTGATGTAACTAAACTATAATTATTTCCATAAGGTATTGCATAAATATTCTTTTCAAGAAAATCTTTAAAACTAAATCCTCTTGACATTCCTTCAAACATAGCTGTTTTCATATTTGCTAAGCTTAAACCTTTAAATGTTGTGCCTAGTAATACAGTTTGAATTTCTTGTTTTTGAAGTTCTGTATTTATTTCTTTTGTTATTATTTCTAAATTACTCATTTTTATTTAATTATTTTTAATAATCTTCTTTTGTGCAATGGCAACTCATTTCAACATCATACGAATCATCATCACCTGTCCATTCTGTTTTACTAATTATTCCTGTTCCATGACAATCCAAACAATGCCATTCACCACCACAATCACAATTGCAACCGACCCTTCTGC
>CAYWKX010000107.1:0-2564 GCA_964459185.1 uncultured Muribaculaceae bacterium
ATATCTTTACAATAATACTTAAATACATTAGTTTTTTGTAAAGTTTCTAAAGGAACACTCATAGAACTAAAACTATAATTAAATAATTCATGTAATATTTTCATTATATCTTCATTACTTCTATTATTTTTTGCATAATAATTAGCCAAAGCTATTGCTTGAGCACCTTCTATTGCACTAATTTCATTGTGAGATACTATAGCACTTTTTTTTGCTTCATTTTTTACAGTACAAGCATCATTATATAAAAAACCTATGGGAGCCACTCTCATAGCACTTCCACTACCCTTACTTATTCCTTCTATTTTTTTATTACACCAATCAATAAAACCTGGAGAAAACATATAATCAAAGTAATTTTCACGCCCTAATTTTTCCTTACTATATTTAAGCCCATAATCTCTTAAAGTATCTTCATAAGGCTTTTTATTAACAACACAATCTATTATAGCTATTGTTAAAATTGTGTCATCACTTAAAAAATGTTTTTCTGTTATAAGAGACTTTTCTGATAAAATTTCAAGTCTTCTTTCTAAATTTATTATTCCTCTTTTAGAATCCATAAATTCCAAATATTCATATATAGAACCTGCAAAATCACCTATTATTGAACCTAACATAACAAATCACCTAATTTATATTATATCAAACAAATTGATTTTTCTTATAAAATATGATATTATAATACCAAAATTTATTTAGAAGGTGCAATATGGAAAAAAAAACTAATAATAAAATATTTAATATATATGAATTTTTAGATATTGATAAATCTGAAAGAAAAGAAGTTATATTGGGAAAAATACTTAATAAAGCAATAGAAATTAATAAAGGTATAGAATCAAATCAATTTCATAATTTTCAATTAATTTTACATATTCAAAATGTATTACTTAAAATTGCAAAGTATTTTAGAACTGAAGAAGGTAAAAAAAGATATGATGAAATGATAGAAAATCAAATTAAACAAAATGAAAATATAAATAAAAAAATATTATTTGAAAAGTTAATTGACTTGATTGAAGAATTAGAAAAAAGATATAAAATGAATGTAGATATAGAATATTTTAGTTTATTAGAAATAGTAGATTTTATTACTAATATATCTAATAAAAACTATAGAAAAAATAATAGTAAAATGTGTAATTTTGATTTTGCAAGAAATCTTATAATAAGAGCTTTCAACAATGCTTATTTAAATAAAAGAAGAATTATATCTGTGAATGATTTTATAACAGTTACTTTTGAAAATGAAAATTTAAAATATGATTATAGAAAACAATTTGCTTCAGTTATTTTTGATAATTGGTATCCTACTCTAAAAAAATAATAATTAAATTATTATTTTTTTTATTTACAACATTATTTTTATATGCTATAATTTCGCTTATGCGAACATTGAACTCAAGATGACTAAATTATTTTTAAACTTATTTATTTAGGAGGTATAAGTGAATTTAAGTGATACTGAAATTAATTTAGAAAAAAAACATCTTGGAGAAGTAATTGAAGAAATCAGAGCACAAATATCTGTAATAGCTCAAGATTTATATGAAAAGGAAGAAAAACAAAAAGAATTTAAACAGTTCTTATGGGACAACAAAAGAGAAATAGACCCTACTGAAATGAAAAGCTTTATGTCAAATAACGACTTAGAAATAAATATGATGCTTGATAAAGCTAAACATTATAAATTACTTTACAAAATTCAAAACAGCCCGTATTTTGGAAGAGTTACATTTAATGATGGAAATGATGAAGAAAAAATATATATTGGGCTTACTTATTTACAAAAAAGAAACGACAATCTAATATATGATTGGAGAGCTCCTATAGCCAGTTTATTTTATGATTATGAAATTGGGGACGCTGAATACTCTGCTCCAATAGGTAAAATAAAAGGAAAATTATTAAATAAAAGACAATACAAAATTGAAGATGGAATCATCAAAAGGATGTTTGATAGTAGTTTAAATATTCAAGATGAATTATTACAAGAAGTATTAGCTAGTAAAGCATCTGAGAAAATGAAAAATATTGTAAATACCATTCAAAAAGAACAAAATGCTATTATAAGAAATACCGAAGATAAAACGCTTATTGTTCAAGGTATAGCTGGTTCTGGTAAAACTTCAGTAGCACTTCATAGAATAGCATTTTTACTTTATAGAATTAAGAATCTTTCTTCAAATGATGTATTAATTTTCGCACCTAATAATGTGTTTTCTGAATATATTTCAAACGTACTTCCAGAACTTGGTGAAGAAAATACTAAAGAAACTACTTTTCAAGACTTTCTTAGAACTTATATAGAAGAATACAAAACAATAGAATCTTTCCCTAGATTTATTGAAAGATATTATAAATATGAAGAAAAAAATATTAATTTAGTAAAATTCAAACAAAGTGATGAAATCATAAAATGTATTGAAGATTATGCTAAAAAATTAACAAATGAAGCAATGTTTATAGATGATATATTTAATCATGAAATATGGTATTCTAAAGAAGAATTAAATAATATGTTAAAAAATAAATATGATAAATATCCTTTATTTGAAAGA
>CAYWKX010000108.1:0-2533 GCA_964459185.1 uncultured Muribaculaceae bacterium
ATTATTTTTAGATAGTGATGATTATTTAGAATTAAATGCTATTGAAACTATAATTAATAATATAAAAAATAATAAAGCAGATATTTATTTGTATGAAACAAGATATTTTAATAAAACTACCACAAAAGAAGATGCTAATAAAAAGATATTTAATTCATTACCTGATTTTGTTTGTTTGGATAAATATCCTATATTATGTAAAATAATAAGAAGTACACCAATAGTATATAGTAAAAAAATATATAATGAAGTAAGATTTATTCCTAAAACAATTCACGAAGATAATTACTTTTGCTTAAAAGCCTATTCAATGACTAAAAAGATATTTATTGCTCGTAATATTATTTATAATGCTAGAACTAGAGATGATAATAGTTCTATAATGCAAAACCTTAATTATAAAACTTTTTTAGATTTATATAAATTAACTTTAAAAATAGATTTAGAAATAAGAAATAAAAAGTTGGTAAAATATCATTTGAATCAATTATTAATTTATCGTCATAAATATGTTAAAACAATTTATGACAAAATGTCTTCTGATGATTACATAAATGACTATTTAAAAGAAATGAATGAGAAAAAAATAATTAATATTTTTACGTATTTGTATTATCGTATTTATAAGGAATTAAAAAAATTTAAATGTTATAATAAAAAAGAAATTGTAAAAAAAATTAAATATTATTATTATTCTATGTTAACTTTGATAAGTCCTACATTAAACACGAAAATATTTTTTAAGAATAGAATGAAAAAGAAATTAGATTTAAAAAATCCAGAAACTATTAATGAAAAAATTAGTTGGTTAAAATTATATGCTTTTCCTAATAATGAATTGGTAATTAAATGTGCTGATAAATTTAAAGTAAGAGAGTATATTAAAGAAAAAAACTGTAAAGAAATTCTGAATGATTTATTATTTGTCTATGATAAACCAGAAGATATAAATTGGGATAGCCTTCCAAAGCAATTTGTTTTAAAATCAAATTACGGATGTAGTTTTAATTTTATATGTAAAGATAAATCTTTATATAAAAAAGAAGTTATAGTAAAATTGTTAAAGAAGTGGCAAAGAAGTAAACAACATTTATATACAGCCGAATTACATTATAGTAAAATACCCCGTAAGATAATTTGTGAAAAGTATTTACAACCAGATAAAGACGGAGAATTAAAAGATTATAAAATATATTGTTGTAATGGTAAGCCTTATCTCTTAATGCTTTGTGTGGATAGAGAAAAAGGTAAAACAAAATACTATTATTTTGATGAAAACTGGAACTTTAATGAAAATCTTACTTGTGATATACCTGACAAAAATGTGAATCTTGATAATTATAAACCAAATAATTTAGATGAATTATTTGATTATGCAAAAATTTTATGCAAAGATTTCGTACAAGTTAGAGTAGATTTTTATTCTTTAAATAATAAAATTTATTTTGGTGAATTAACATTTACCTCTTGTGCAGGATTAGATCCTGATAAAAAACCGGAATTAGATAAGTTTTTGGGTAGCAAAATTATTTTACCGTTAGAAGAAGGTAAAAATGAATGAATTAGTATCAATAATTATTCCAACATATAAAAGAGCAGATATGTTACCAAGAGCAATAGATTCAATATTAAATGGAACATATAAAAATATTGAAATAGTTGTTATAGATGATAATAATCCTGATAGTACAGATAGAATCAAAACAAAAAAAGTAATGGAAAAATATAAAAAAAATAAATGTGTAAAGTATTATGAAATGGAGAAAAATGAGGGAGGTTGTGCTTCTAGAAATTATGGAATAGAAAAAGCAAATGGAAAAATAATTGCTTTTCTTGATGATGATGATGAATATTTACCTAATAAAATTGAAGTTCAATTAAAGCATTTTATTGAAAATGAATTAGATGCATCTTTTTCAGCATGTAATGTATATGACCACAATAATAAATTAATAAAAATAAAAAGATATGATAATTTTGATGAATATGGAAACAAATTTGTTTTTCATTTAGTAGAAATGATTACTGGTACACAAACATTTATGTTTACAAAAGAAATATTAAATAAAGTTAATGGATTTGAAAAAGTACCTGCTGGTCAAGAATATTATTTAATGTATAAAGTTTTACTTGCAGGAGCAAAAATAGGTTATGTGGACATTCCTTTAACAAATATTTATATACATGATAATGAAAGAATAACAACTGGTAAGAAAAAAATACCAGCAGAAAAATTTTTATTAACATTAAAAAGAAAACACTATAATTTATTAACTTATGAGCAAAAAAAATATGTTGAATATCGCTATAAATATAATGTTGCAGCTTATTATAAAGATAATAATAAGATAAAATATTTATTATGGGGAATATATATTTTTATAAGTCATCCAATTATATTTATAAGAAAGGTATTAAAGAAATGAAAAAAATAACAGTGATAATTCCTGTGTATAATTGTGAAGAGTATTTATCAGTTTGTTTAGATTCTGTTGTTAATCAAACAATAGGTATCAAAAATTTAGAAATAATT